>NZ_JBHVTT010000018.1:0-114102 GCF_042884555.1 Arthrobacter sp. NPDC058127
CAGTCGCCCACGAGGTTGGAGTTGGCCAGCAGCACCCGCGGCGCCCACTCATGGGTGCGGAACACCCCGACGGGCTTGCCGGACTGGACCAGGAGCGTCTCATCCTTCTCCATGGTCTCCAGGGTCCGGGTGATCGCGTCGAACGCGGCCCAGGACCGGGCGGCCCGGCCCGTGCCGCCGTACACGACCAGGTCATCCGGGCGCTCGGCTACCTCCGGGTCCAGGTTGTTCATCAACATGCGCAACGGCGCTTCGGTCTGCCAGCTCTTGGCCGTCAGCTCGGTGCCGCGGGCGGCCTTGACCGGACGAGCTCCGGTGGTGAAATCGGCGGGTGCCATTCTTCGTACTCCTTAGTCTTCTGGACTAGTTGCTTCTTGCTCGAACTAGGCCAGGTTCTTGGATTTGAGCCAGTCTTGGGCGATTTGTCCCATGTCCTCGAACTTGGCGGTCCTGCCGTTCATCTGGATCAGGTCATCGGTGGTCAACGCTGCAGACACCTTGTCCAGCACGCTCTTGACGGTGTCCGTGGACTTCTTCTGGTTGATGAGGGGGACGATGTTCTCGGACAGGAACAGGTTCTTGTTGTCATCCAGGGCAACCAGGTTGTTGGCGGCGATTGCCGGATCGGTGCTGAAGAGATCGGCAACCTGTACCTGACCGGAAAGGAGGGCGTTCAGCGTCAGCGGACCGCCGGCGTCGAGCGCTGAGAAGTCCTTGAAGTCGAGGTTGTAGACAGACTTCAGGCCGGCGACACCGTTAATACGGGTCTTCCACTCCGGCGGGCCGCCCAGGACCAGGTCCTTGGCAGCAGGCTGGAGGTCGCTGATGGACTTGAGGTTGTACTTGTCGGCAGTTTCCTTCTTGATGGCCAGGACGTCCTTGTCCTGTGCCTTGGATGCCGTCAGCTGGGTCAGTCCGGAAGGGATCTTGGTGCTCAGCTCTTTGGTGACTTCATCCGGGGTGACCGCTTTGGTGGCTGCGTCAAGATACTGCAGCAGGGCTCCGCCGTATTCCGGCATGAGGTCGATGGAACCGTCCTTCAGCGCCGGGATGGTGACTTCGCGGCTGCCGATGCTGGGCTTTTCGGTGACCTTGACGCCCTTGGCCTTGAGGGCCTCGGCGTAGATCTTCGCGATGAGCTGGCTTTCCGGGAAATCAGCGGAACCCACGATGATGCTGTCCGTGGAACCCGCGGCCTGGGAGTTGTTGTTGGAGGAGCTCATGGGATCCCCACCGCCACAAGCGCTCAGGGCGATGGCGGTGGCTGCCGCGAGGGCGAAGCCGCTCAGGTACTTTTTCATGTCAATTCTCTCTGGGGAGGGCCGTTGCAAAGGCATGCGGTGGCCAAGTGGGGGTGGATTGGGTGGTGTTGCCGCCGCGGGACGAGGGCGCCCGACGACGGATGAAGCGGGGGGAGATGTCTAGGCCGCGACGGGGGTTTTCACGGTGTCGGTCGCAGCGGTCGGGGCGGCCGCCTTGACGGTGCGCCGGGTCAGTCCGGGTGAGACGACCCTGCGGGTGATGAAGGCGAGCAATTGGTCGAAGAACAGGGCCAGCAGCGCAACCAGCACGGCGCCGGCAACCATCTGGCTGTAGTCGTTCTGGGCTTTGCCGTCGATGAGCAGCCGTCCGAGGCCGCCGAGCGAAATGTACGCGGCGATGGTCGCCGTCGAGATGATCTGCAGCAGTGCGCTGCGGACGCCGGACAGCATGAGCGGGAGTGAGCAGGGGAGCTGGATGTCCGTGAGGATTTTCATGGTGCGGAAGCCCATGCCCTTGGCGGCGTCGACGGCGGCAGCATCCACAGCGCGGACGCCGGCGTAGGTGTTGGTCAGGATGGGTGGGACCGCGAGGAGCACGAGGACGATGAGGCTCGGCAGGATGTAGCCCATTTTGGACGGGAACGCGGGCGAGATCAGCAGGACCAACAGGATCAGCAGGCCCACGCTGGGGAGGGCACGGAGGGCGTTGGCCAGGCCTGCGATCATGAAGACGCCCTTGCCGGTGACGCCGATGTAGATGCCGAGTGGAACCGCGATGATTGCCGCGACCGCCAGGGCGATGAGGGAGTAGAGCAGGTGCTCCCCGATGAGGGTGGGGATGCCGTCGGCGCCGCTCCAGTGCGCGGGATTGAACAAGTAGTTGATCATGATGCCACCACCTTGGGGGTCCACGGTGTCAGCCACCGGTTGAGGAGGATGATCAGTCCGTCGAGGATCATGGCCAGGACCACACAGAGGATGATGCCGGCGATGATCGGGGTGAAGAACCGCAACTGGAAGCCTTGGGTGAAGAGCGAGCCGAGCTGCGGGATGCCTAGCAACGCTGCCACGGAAACGAGGCTCACGTTGGAGACCGCCGCGACACGGAGTCCGGCACTGATGACGGGGACGCCCACGGGTAGTTCCACTTTCACCAGGCTTTGGTAGCCGCGGTAGCCCATGGCCTTGGCGGCTTGGACCGTGTCTTCCGGCACGGAATCCAAGGCATCGGCCACCACGCGTACGAGCAATGCGACGGTGTAGATGGTCAGGGCCGCCACGATGTTGAGGGGGTCCAGGATCTTGGTGCCAAGGACCAGCGGCAACAGGACGAACAGGGCGAGGGAAGGGACCGTGTACAGCAGGCCTGCCACGCCCACCAGAAGGGGGTAGATCCGGCGGCTGCGGTGCGCCCACCAGCCGAGCGGCAGCGCGATGAGCAGTCCCAGGATGAGGGGAGTGACGGCGAGCAGCACGTGCCAGCCGAGGAGGAAGACGATGTTGTCGGACTGACGGCCGAGCCATTCAAAGTTCATCGCGCCGTCTCCAAGTGCGGCTCGGCCTCGATCGCCTTGACGACGTCGGTGGCCGTCACTGTGCCGATGAGCTCGCCGTGTTCATTGACGACGACGCCACGCCGGCTGGGGGAGGAAAGCGCCGCGTCGAGCAATTGGCGCATGGTCCCGGACGATGATGCGGAGGTGCCGCTGAGGTTGAGGTGCTCCCTCTTGAGTTCGCCCTTGATGAGATCGGCTTGCGCCCAGCCGAGCGGTTTCCGGCCGCCGTCGACCACGAGCACCCAGGCTCCCGTGGCCTTGCTTTGCGCCTCGGCGGCGGAGGCGCCGATGGTGACTACTGCTTCCTCTGAAACAGTTACCGTGCCGGCCGCGTTGGTGAAACCGAGCGAACGATAGCCACGGTCACGTCCCACGAAATCGGCCACGAATTCGTCAGCCGGGGAAGTCAGCAGCTCCGACGGCGTCGCCATCTGGGCGAGTTTTCCGCCGACGCGCATCACGGCCACCTGGTCGCCGAGCTTGAGGGCCTCGTCGATGTCGTGGGTGACCATGATGATGGTCTTGCCGATCTCGCGCTGCAGCCGGAGGAACTCCTCCTGGAGCTGTGCCCGGACCACGGGGTCAACGGCACTGAAGGGTTCGTCCATGAGCATGAACGCCGGATCCGAAGCTAGGGCCCGGGCCACGCCGACGCGCTGCTGCTGTCCGCCGGACAGTTGCCACGGGTAGCGCTTTGCGAAGCTCGCGGGAAGGCCGACGCGCTCCATGAGTTCGAGGGCTTTCATGCGGGCCTTCTGCCTGCTCTCGCCGAGCAGAACGGGCATGGTGGCCACGTTGTCGATGATGGTGCGGTGCGGAAAGAGGCCTGCGTGCTGGATGACGTAGCCGATCCGGCGGCGCAGCAGCGCCGCGTCCATGCCCGACGTCGGCTGGTCATCGAGGTAGATGGTTCCGCTGGTGGGTTCGATGAGGCGGTTGATCATCCTCAGCGAAGTTGTTTTGCCACAACCGGACGGGCCAACCAGGATGGTCAACTTGCCGGTGGGCGCCTCGAGGTTCAGGCCATCGACGGCGACCGTCCCATCGGGGTACGCCTTGGTGACATTTTCGAACTTGATCATTTCTTTTCCATGCTTTCCTGGGGCACTTCATGGTTTCCGGAGGGTTCCACGAGGATGTTGTTCGCCACCCTCGCCAGTTCCTCGCCAAATGTCTGGGCCTTCGCTTCGCCCAAGCGGTAGCTCGGTGCGACGATGCTGAGGGCTGCCACGGTGCGGCCGCCGATCACGATAGGTGCGGCGACGGCCGTAATGTCGTCTTCTACGCCGCTTCGCACGATGGCGAAGCCGCGGCCGTTTTGTCCGCCAGTCAGGACCTTTCCGGCGGCGGATCCTTCCAGCGGAATGCTCCTGCCGACCCAGCTGGTGTGTCGGACAGAGTGGGTACCTTCGACAATGGCGATGTAGATTCCGGTTTCCCCAGGACCGGGAATGCTCAAATAGCAGGACTCGCCCGTGTCGGCCACCAGCCTCTTCATATGCGGTGTGCATAGAGACACGAGGGATTCCTGACCCAGCGCGAGTGCTCCCAACTGGATCACACTGGCGCCGGGCCGGAAGTTTCCGCTCGGATCCCGCTTCACGAATCCGCTGCCCTCCAGTGTGCGGAGGAGGCGGAGTGCGGTGCTGGCCGACAAGTCGACAACGCGTGCTGCGTCGCTCAAGCTGATGGCGCCATCGGTGCAGACCGCGCTCAGGAGGGCCAACGCCCTTTCGACCGTCCGGGTGGAAGAGTCTGCTGCCACTGGCTGACCTGCTTTCAAGTGGTCTGAATCACCATGTCTTGCCACTTAGTAAAAATCAACTTTCATCGAATGGCAATAGATTTCGAGAAATTACCTGAGATTCCGGGATTTGAGACGCTCAGTGGGAACAAGCCGTTTCGGCGGTGTTTCAGGCCTGTTAATTGTCATGCTTCTACGCTCAAGGTCTTGTCATTGGGTGACATGTGGTTTTTACTTGGTGGCAGTCTTCATTAATCGGAGGAACACGTGGAAACCGTCAATCAGCTCCTTGACTCAATCAAGGACGTGGGCCGCGATGCGGTTCGCGGAGGATACTCCAGGGCCGTCTACTCGACACCCGAGCTCGACCTCAGGCACTGGTTCATCGAACAGGCCCAGCAGCGCGGCCTCGGCGTCGAGACCGACCGCAACGGCATTATCTGGGCCTGGTGGGGAAAGCCCCAGGACGGTGCGCTCGTTACCGGCAGCCACCTCGATTCCGTCCCGGGCGGGGGCGCCTTTGACGGGCCGCTTGGCGTCGCGTCCGCACTCGCCGCCGTCGACATACTTAATTCCCGCGGTCTTGAGCCTGGACGTTCCCTGGCCATCACGGTCTTCCCGGAAGAAGAAGGATCCCGCTTTGGCGTGGCCTGCTTGGGCTCGCGGCTCCTGACCGGTGCCATCGACGTCGACAAGGCGCTGAACCTGCGCGACGTCGACGGCAACACCTTCGCCGACGTCGCGCGCGGTAACGGCATGGATCCCCGGCACGTTGGTCCCGACCCGGAAACCATGGCTCGAATCGGCGACTTCGTTGAACTGCATGTGGAACAGGGAAAGGGGCTCGGCCAAGGCGGTCCGGCCATCGCCGTCGGAAGCTCGATCCTGGGCCACGGCCGCTGGAAGCTGAGCGTCAGCGGCCAAGGCAACCACGCCGGGACCACGCTCATGGCCGACCGCGCCGATCCCATGGTCGCGGCCGCGCAGATCGTCGTTGCCGTCCGCGACGCCGCGGCGAAACAGCCGGATGCGCGGGCCACGGTCGGCCGCTTGACCCCGGTACCGGGAGGCACCAACGTGATTGCCTCCAGGGTCGATCTGTGGCTCGACGCCCGCCATCCCGACGACGCCGTCACGGCGCAACTGATCGAATCGATTTACCGCGCGGCCCGGGAAATCGCGGCAGGTGAGGGGTGCACTGTCAGCCTCACCGAGGAGTCCTACAGCGACACCGTGCACTTCGATCCCGAGCTGAGCCGACGCGTTGGCGAACTCCTGCCGGGCGCGCCGGTGCTGGCAACCGGCGCAGGGCACGACGCCGGAGTCTTGGCTGGACATGTCCCCTCGGCGATGCTTTTCGTCCGCAACCCGAGCGGAATCTCGCACTCCCCGGAAGAATACGTCGCTGACGAGGATGCCTCAGCCGGCGCCGTTGCCCTCGCCGACGTTCTGGAGGGACTCCTGTGAGTGGGATCTGGTGTGAATCGGCGCTATTGAACGTCGACGGCGGTTCTGTCGGGGGCGGCGCGGTTGTCGCCACCGGTGTTCGGCTGGAAGTGCACGAGGGCCGCATCTCCGGGATCTCTACCGGGGTCCAGCCCGAAGCCGCTGACCGGATATTGAACGGGGTCGTCTTCCCCGCCGCGGCCAACGCCCATTCGCACGCTTTTCACCGGATCCTGCGCGGACGGACGCATGACGGGCGCGGTGACTTCTGGGTGTGGCGGGAGCAAATGTACCGGAGCGCTGCGGAACTGACACCGGAGAAATACGAGAAGCTCGCCACGGCAGTCTTCACGGAAATGGTGGTCTCGGGCTTCAGCAGCGTGGCGGAGTTCCACTATGTCCACCACCAGCCGGAAGGAACGCCGTACCCGGAGCCGCACGCGATGGAACTGGCGTTGGCCAGGGCAGCCGTGGCGGCCGGGATCCGCCTGACATTGCTGGACACCCTGTATCTCGCGGGAGGGATCGGGACGCCGCTCAGTCCGGAACAGGCACGGTTTGGCGACGCCGACGCCCAGGCCTGGCTGGACCGGCTCGCCTCGTTGCGGGCCGAGGTGGCTCGGACTTTCCCGCCGGACAGGGTGAGCGTGGGAGCCGCACTGCATTCCGTCCGCGGCGTACCGGAGGAGGCTCTCAAGACTGTCGCACAGCAACTGCCTGCGGACATCCCGCTGCACATCCACCTCAGCGAACAACCGGCGGAGAACGAGGCCTGCCTGCAGGCTTACGGTGTCACACCGGCCGGACTTCTTGCCCGGCATGGCCTACTGTCCGGGCGGCTTTCCGCCGTCCACGCAACCCACCTGACGCCGGACGACATCCAGCTCCTCGGGGATGCTGGATCTACTGTGGTGATGTGTCCCAGCACTGAGGCCGATCTCGCCGATGGCATCGGGCCGGCACGCGCATTGTCCGACGCCGGCTCCACCATCGCCCTGGGCACGGACCAACACGCGGTGATTGATCCCTGGGTTGAAATGCGCACCTTGGAACACGGGGAACGCCTAGGTTCCGGTCAGCGGGGCAGGTTCTCACCCCAGGAGCTGCTCCGTGCCGCTACGGTTGGTGCGGCGGCATCCATGGGCACACCCGTCGCATCGGCATTGGAAGTCGGTGCAATCTGCGACTTGATGGCCGTGGCCCCGGACTCGGTTCGAACCGCGGGCTCCATGCCGCAACAGTTCGCGTTCAGTGCGACGGCGAGCGACGTCACCGCCGTCGTCATAGCTGGCGAACTCGTGGCTTCGAACGGAGCCCATGTTCGGCTCGGGTCTCCGGGCAGCCTGCTGACCGAGGCGTTGAAGGAGTTTTCCTAGGGGGCTTCCTTAGGTGATATGACGGGACTCCTTGGCTTGACTCGCTCACCCAAGACGCTCGCTCACTTATGTGGTTGTTTTCCGGATCCCTCGCTCACATCTAGTGAGCGAGGGATCCCGGAATTGGGCCTGTATGTGAGCGGGCGTCGGCCGAAACGGCCCTATATGTGAGCGGGCGTTCGGGGCGGGGCTACTTCAACCCTGAGCGGACAAAGGCGTCCACCACGTATCGCTGGAGGAAGATGTAGATCAGGAAGATCGGCAGGCAAGCGAGCGAAGACGCTGCCATGATGGCTCCCCAGTTGTTGCCTTCGGCGCCAAGGAAGCCGCGGATGCCGACCTGGATGACGGCGTCGGACTTCTGCATGATCAGGGAAGGCCAAAGGTATTCGTTCCAGGCGCTGATGAACAACATGATGCCAAGGGCCGCTAGTGCTGGCCGCAGGTTCGGAACCACCACTTCCCACAGCGTCCTCCACGAAGACCGTCCATCCATCTGGCTCGCATCCAGGAGGTCCTTCGGGAAGGCCTCGAGGTGCTGGCGCAGCATCATCACGGCGAAGGCCGAACACAACTGCGGGATGACGACGCCGGTGATGGTGTTGAGAAGACCCATCTGGGACACCAGCAAGTAGTTGGGAATCATGGTGACTTGGAAAGGCACCAGCCAGGACCCCACAAACAACAGGTACAAGGCCTTCTTTCCGAGGAAGTCCCAACGTGCGAAGCCGTAGGAAGCCAGGATGGCCACGAGCAATTGGGACACTGCCAGCGTCAGCGCCATGCCGAAGGTATTCGCCAGCATGCCCGCGATGGGGATGGTCTTCAGGACGTACTGGAAATTCTCCAGGCTCAGCGGTCCCGGCAACGGGTTGGTGGACAGGGCGTCCGACGACGGCCGGAAGGCCGTGACGAACATCCAGTAGATGGGGAAAATGGAGACGACCGCGAGGGCGATCAGCAAAACGTGGCTGGGGACCGTCCGCAGTGAAGCCGACCGCAGGCGTCCGCGCCCGGCGGCGGGCGCCGTCGTCGGCCCTGGGACTTTCGTCGGCCCTGAAAGGGGAGCATCCAAGGAACCAGGCTGGGCCGGCGGGGCGATGGTGATGAAGGCCATGGTGGTTCTTTCTAGTTGTCGTAGAAGCTGAGTCGCTCCGAGAGTTCCACGAAGACCAAGGCGATCAGCCCGAATCCGAGGAAGAAGAGCGTGCCCGCCGCGGAGGACAGGCCGGCGTCGAAGTTCCTAAAGCCGAACTGGTACAGCAGGTAGTAGATGTTCGTTGATGAATTGCCCGGCCCGCCCTGCGTCACGAGGTCGATGATCGGATATGTCCACTGCGCGGACAGCAGGATGGTCATGAGCGAAAGGAACACCAGGCTCGGCGAAAGCAGCGGGATGATGATCCGCCACGTGATCTGCCTGCCGCTGGCGCCGTCGATCGAAGCGGCTGCGGCATAGTCGGGGCTGATGCCTGCTAGTCCGGCCGAAACCACCAGCACGCCGAAGCCGAGCATCTGCCAGCCGACGATCACGATCACCGCCGTCATCGAACTGTCGGGATCGCGGAACACGTTGCCCATGGGTGCGCCCAGCGCGGCGGCGATCGCGGGAATCGTTCCGCCTTCTGGAGCGAACAGCCACCGCCAAATGGCGCTGCTGGCAACTGGAGTGATGAGGAAAGGAACGAAGATCAAGGCCTGGTACGCGGTGCGGGCCTTGCCCTGGACCTTGCGCGAGAGCAGCGCGAACACGAGCGGCAAGGCAACCGAAATACCCAGGAACGCCAGGATGTACAAGCCGGTGTTGATGAGCGCTTGGTGCAGTTCGGGCAGGCTCAGGACCTTCGCGTACTTCTGCACGTCAACGTATTGCTTGGGCTTGGTGGGGATCAGGTTCCAGTCATTGAAGGACAGGTTGACGGTCTGTCCCAGAGGCCAATACGTCCAGACGAGCAGCAGGACGACGGCGGGCAGGATGTAGAGGTAGGGGCTCAGGGCGCGGCGCTTGGGACGCCTGTTGGCCGGGAGCCCCGCCGGGCCGGCAGGGGCAATGCCCGTTGCCGGCCCGGCAGTCTCGATGAACATTCTTTAGGCTTCCTTCCGGTGCTGTGACTGGTTAGCGAACGCTTTCGGCGAGTTCGCCGTCGCCCGCTTCGGCAGCGATGGAGGGCTCGACGTCGGACTCCTCACCGGGAGCGGTCATCGCTGCGGTCGCCTCTTCGAGGGTCATCTTCTCGAACGCGGCCATCTGCTCAGCCGTGACGGAGTACACCGTGGAGAACTCGCCGATCGGCACAACCGAGCTGAGCATCTTGTCCTGGTGGAGATGGATCAGGTTGAACGCCTGGGCACCGTTCTGGCCGCGCATCGACTTCGGCGCAACGTTCAGGTCCTGCGTGTAGCACGTAGCCGAAGCGACCGTCACGGGGGCGCCTCCGAAGGTGCTGAAGGTGGAGTAGTGCAGGTGGCCGGCCAGGATGCCGCGGACGTCGGTGCCTTCGATGACCTTCTCGAAGCGGCTCTGCTCACGCAGTTCGAACATGGCCATCATCTCCAGCGGGCTGGGAACCGGCGGGTGGTGCAGGGCAATGAGGGTGCCATGCGGGGCCGGGGTGGCCAGGACATCAGACAGCCAAGCGAGCTGCTCGTCCGAGATCTCGCCGTGGTGCTTGCCCGGAACCGTGGAGTCCAGGGCGATGATGCGCAGGCCGTTGACATCGTGGACCATGTCCACGGATTCCTCGCCGGCGTCGGAGTCAAGGAGGCCCGAACGGAAGGCGGTGCGCCCGTCGTGGTTGCCCATGACCCAGATGATCTTGGCGCCGAGTTCCTCGGCCACGGGCTCCACGATGTTGCGGAGGCGGACGTAGGCGTCCGGGCGGCCGGTGTCGGCGAGGTCGCCGGTGAACACCAGCGCTTCGGGCTTGACCTGGGCCTTGACAAAATCGCGGAACAGCTGGCGGAGGTTCTCGTCGCTGTCCACGCTGCCGTGCAGGAGGTTGTTGTCGGCCACGAAGTGAGTGTCGCTGATGTGCAGGATGAAGTGCTCGGGGGCGGGGTGCTGGAGTTCGGCGTTCATGGTCTTGTCTCCTTGTAAGTGAGTGCTTCTTAGCGGATGGAGCTGATGGTCAGGACATCCCTGAGCCGTTCGAGGTCGGCGTCGCTGAAACCGTGTGCCTGGAGAAGGCCGGTAGCGCTGCCGTACATTTCGTCCACGAGGTCCAACGTGGTTTCCAGGACGGCGGCGGGGCTCGCGGAAATGATTTCCCGGAGGTCCTCGCCGATGCCGGCAAGGCCCGGGTGGCTGGAGGCGGCGGCCATCATGGCCTCGCTCCATTCGCCGCGAAGGTTTTCCTCGCTGGCGGTGTAGTCGAGGATCACCTGCTCGCGGTCCACACCCGCGGCCAGGAGGGCCAGGGCGATCACGACGCCGGTGCGGTCCTTGCCCGCGGTGCAGTGCACCAGGACGGGGTCCGTTCCGGAGCTGGCTATGAGGCGAACGGCGTCGGCAAGGCGCTGGGCGTGGCCCTGGATCATGAGCCGGTAGATGTGCGCGAGGGTGGTGGTCTCCGCAGCACCGGGGACGTTGCCCTCTTCGAAAATCTGGTTGTGCCTCGTGTCGACGGCGAGTCCGTCAAGGTTGCTGGGCGCCTTCGCCAACTCCGTGCGATCGCGCAAATCGATCACCAAGCGGATGCCGAGCTCGGAGAATTGCCGGCGTCCGGCGTCGGTCAGTCCGTGCAGCGCGTCCGAGCGGTACAGCTTGCCCTCGCGGATGGTGCGCGCGGAGGCGGCATCGCTCCCCGCGGCATAGCCGGCCGTGCTCCGGAAGTTGTAGGTGCCCTCCACGGGGTAGGGGCGGTTGCGGGTTCCGAAGACAGCGTCCTCGGTAGTGGTTGTCACAGTTGGTGTCCTTCCGGATGGGCAGGGAGCTTAGGGGATCAGGTCCTGGGCGCGTTTCTGGGCGTCGGCCATGGTGGTTTTTGCGTCCTTGCCGTAGTAGACGACGTTCTCGACGGCCTTGCCGAGGATGTCGTCGATCTGTACGTAGCTGTTTCCGGGGTAGGAAACCCACGGCTGGAGGCGGTCAAGCTGGGTGAGGTTCGGCGCCAGGAGCGGGTTCTTCTGGGCCCAGTCGTAGAGCGAGCCGCCGGGAGCGGTCAGCGAGGTGCGCAGCGGCAGGTAGCCGATCTTGGTGGAGATCTGCTCGTAGGCGTGGTCGCTGGTCATGAACTTGATCAATTCCCAGCCGGCGCGCTGCTTCGCGGGATCCTGCGAGAGGACGAACAACGCCGAGCCGGAGTTGGTGGGCACTGCAGGCTTGCTACCGAAGGAGGGCATGCCGGCGGCCTTGAGCTGCCATCCGCCCTTCGTCGCGGCCGACATGAATGAGCCCTGCAGCGCCGAAGTGGTGAGGATGAAGGCGGTGTCGCCCTTCGCGAGGCCTTCGGACTGGGCGCTGCTGTCCGCGTTGCGCAGCACGCCGTCCTTCGTCAGCTGTGCGAGCTTCGTTACGGTGTCCACGGCCGCGTCCGAGCCGAATCCGATGGTCTTGCGGTCATCGGAGAGGACCTGGGCCCCGTTCGACTTGAAGACGCCCTGCATGCACCAGTTCCCACCGATGCTTGCGCACGAAATGTCCAGGGACGGCTTCCCGGTCTTCGCGGAAACCGCCTTTGCAGCTGCCTCGACCTTGTCCCAAGTGGAGAGGTCAGGGTTGGTCACTCCGGCGTCGGCGAGCTTGGTGGCGTTGTAGAACAGGACGGGCGTCGAAAAGACGTAGGGAATGCCGTACGTCTTGCCGTTCCAGTCGGCCAGGTGCTTCGCGTTGGGGTGGAAGGGGTGGGCACCGCCGAGGGCGTCGTCAACGGCTTTCTGGCCGACAAGGTCGCTGATCGGCTGGGCGCCGAGCTGGGTGGCGGCGAAGTCCAGGGAATCGAACGTCAACTGCGCGACGTCGGGCGCGTGTCCGGCAAGGAGCTGCGTCTGGACGCTGCTGACAGTGTTGGACCCGACGGCGCCGCCGCCCTGCGGTGCCTGCGCGGAGACGTGGATGTTCGGGTGGGCCTTCTCGAAGTCGGCTACGAGGCCTTTGACGGTATCGGTCCACACGCCGGCTTGGGCCAGGTTGTAGCTTTCGAAGGTGATGTTGACTTGCTGGTCTGCTTTGAGCTCCGGGATGACTTGGTTGCTCACGGTGCCGGCCTGCGAGGCGCCGGAACAGCCCGCGAGTGCCAGGGCGGCCGTGCCGGCGGCGATGGTCAGTGCAATTGAACGGAGAGGGCGCACAATATTTCCTTGCTGGGTTGGGTGGGTTGCTGATTCCGGGTTGGGGTCCGGAAAGAGGAAGGCTAGACGGACGCGGCCGGCTGCGCCGAGCTGGCGGTGGACGCGTGCTTCGCGTGTGCTTGCCATTCGAGGCGCCGGCCGCTTGCGCGGTCAAAGAGGTGGAGGTTCTTGGCGTCGGCGCTGAGAACGACGGCGTTGCCCGGCTCCCAGTGCAGGCCCCGCGGGGCGCGGACCGCCACGCGGTTCTCGCCGACCCGGCAGTAAATGACCTGCTCGCTGCCGAGGTTTTCGGCCAGGTCAACGATGCCCCGAAGGGCTGCCCCGGAGCTTGGCGCGGCTGCGGAAGAACCGGGCGCGTGGATGCTCAAGTGTTCCGGGCGGATGCCCAGCACCACGTCCCGCTGGGGCGTTTCCCCGTCCCACAGCACGGCCTCCACAGAGGGCGCCATGACGGTGATGGAGCCGTTGCTGGTGGAAAGCTCGGCGTCGATCAGGTTGGTGGCGGGGGATCCCAGGAAGCCCGCGGCGAACACGGAAGCCGGCTTGTCGTAGAGCTCCTCCGGCGTGCCGAGCTGCTCGAGCTGGCCTCCGTTAAGGAGCGCGATCTTGGTTGCCATGGTCATGGCTTCCACCTGGTCGTGTGTGACGTAGATGAACGTGGCTCCGAGGCGCTTGTGCAGTCCGGCCAGTTCCTGTCGGGTTGCGGTGCGGAGCTTGGCATCCAGGTTGGACAGTGGTTCGTCCATGAGGAAGGCCTTGGGTTCGCGCACCAGGGCGCGTGCGACTGCAACGCGTTGGCGCTGGCCACCGGAGAGTTCCTTGGGTTTGCGGTCCAGGAGGTGGCCGATCTCCACCATTTCGGCTACGGCTTCGACGCGCTTCTTGACTTCCTGCTTGTCGGTCCGCCGCACGTGGAGCGGGAAGGCAAGGTTCTTCGCCACGCTGAGGTGCGGGTACAGGGCGTAGCTCTGGAACACCATGGCCAAGTCGCGCTTCTTGGACGGAGCGGCGGTGATGTCCGTTCCGTCCAGTTCGAGCGAGCCCGACGTCGGTTCCAACAGGCCCGCGATCATGCGGAGTAGGGTGGTCTTGCCGCAACCGCTGGGGCCGAGCAGGACCAGGAAATCACCGTCTTCGACGGTGAGGGATACGTTCTTTACCGCCGACACGTTCTTGAATGAACGCGACAACTGGTTGAGCACTAGTCGGCCCACGAGCACCTCCGGGGAAACGATGTTTCCTAAATCGAATTATTTAGGAAACGTCTTACCCTTGAAGGGTGGGGCTCGATTATTAACGGTTGGTGCGGGGTTGATGAACTCCCCGTACGCGGACAGGAAACAGTTGAAACTGCGCGCATTTCGCGCCGGAAGCTATTCGGGGTTTTCCACCATGTGGAGGACTTCTTCGAACACGGCGGAGCGGGCGCGCTCAACATCGGGAGAATCTGCAGTCACCGCGGCGTGCAGGGCGGACAGCACCAGCATCTGGACGATATTCCCAATAGGCAACTGATCGTTCCAGGAATGGAATTCCGCCCCGGCCACGAGTGTGTGGGTCGAGAGAGCGGCGAGCTCGGATTTCGCGTAGCTGGTCACCCCGATCACCGTGGCCTGGCGTTCGGCGGCTATCCGCGCCGAACCAATAGTGAAGGAGTTCATTCCGCTGTCACTCACTGCGATGCAGACGTCGCCCGCTGAAAGGAGCTTGGCGGAGATGTGCTGCGAAACAATGTCGGATGGCGCTTCGCATTGCACCCCGGCAGACAGGAACCGCAGGGCAAGGGATTGCGCAGGAGCCAAGGATCCTCCGTTGGCCACCACCAGCAGGCGTCCACCCTGGCGGATCGCCTTCACCGCGGCGTCGAACGCCTCGAAGTCCAAAGACCCTAAAGCTCCGCGGATGTCGTGGGATGCCCGGGAAAAGATCCCCGAGACCAAATGCTCCGAGGACCCGGGTTCGCCGGTTGCCCCCGATTCTTCCTGCTGGATGCTGTCCCGTGCCGCGGCGCCCAGATCGCGCAGCAGGACTTGGCGCAAGTGCTGGAATCCGTCAAAGCCCATGCTCTTGCACGCCCGCACGATCGTCGCCGGCGACGTCCCGGTCTGGGTGACAAGGTCCGCCACTGACATCCTGGCCACGGTTTCCGGGGAATCGAGGCATAACTGCGCCACGCGCTGTTCGCTGCGGGCCAGCGACGGGAAAATCGACTTGATGTGAGCGCGGGAACCGCCCAGGGGCGGTTCGGACTTGTACGGGGTCATTGGCCTTTCATACCAGATTCACTTGAATAGCGAACCAGCAGCGCCGAAACCGACGACGGCGGCTGCCCGCCGCCGTCGTGGGCTGGACCTAACGTCAGTCGAGCGGCAGGGTGACGGTTACGCAGGTTCCGTTGCCCGGACTGGAGACGATGGAGACCTCGCCGCCCACTTCGCTGACGGCGATGGACATGAGGCGGAGGCCGAATCCGTGGTGTGCTCCGGTGGGCGTTGCCTCGCTGTCGAAGCCGGCGCCGTTGTCCGTGACTGTCAGCCGGATCCCGTGGTAGACGGCGGCGAGCCGGACGGTGATGTCGTGGGCGTGCGCATACTTGAAGGCGTTGCTGAGGACTTCCTTGGCGGCGTGGTAGAGCAAGGAAGCGGAGTCGGACGAGATTTCGACGCCATGGTGCGGCGTCTCCCAGTGGATTTCGGTCCCTTGGCGGCGGAGCGGAGCGGCCAGGCGGTCGATGCAGCCGGCGAGCCCCAAAGAGTGGAAGTCAACGGGTTGCTGATCGGTGATCACGCCGTTGATGGCGGTGACTTCGTCCAGGGCTGTTGTTGTCTTCATGGCCGGTCCTGCTCCCCTTGCAGCTTTGGTGCTTTCGCCGGCGGGTGGTCCGCCTGTGCTTGCATTAAGACTGGACCCGAGGAGTTAAGGTTCCCGCGATATTCGCTCAGTTTCGTCCTAATTTTTTGTCAGGAATCTTCCAAGTTCCGCTCAGGCGAAATGAGGACGACGACGGCGGGGGCCCTCCCGCCGTCGTCGTCCTCGTCGCCCTCTGGGTCGCGCTACTTCGCGAGGAAGCCCAGCAAGGCCTGGTTGATCTCGGCGCCATGCGTCCACAGCAAGCCGTGCGGGGCGCCGTCGATCTCCACATATTCGGCGCTGGGGAGCGCTTCGGCGAACCTCCGGCCGGTGACGTCGATGGGGAGGATGTTGTCCGCGGTGCCGTGCACGATCAAAGCAGGCACGTCGATCTTGGGGATGTCGGCCCTGAAATCCGTGAGCCACGTGGGCTGCGCCGCCACTGAGGCGTGGGCTCCTGATTGGGCCGCGAGGTTCCAACTGGCTCGCACTGATTCCTCGCTCAAGCGGTGCGTTCCGAGGAAGGTGGAGGCGTTGTAGAAGTTGTTGAAGAATTCGGTGAAGAAGGCGTAGCGATCGGAAATGACGGCTTCGGAAAGTCCGTCGAACACGGACTGCGGGACGCCTCCAGGGTTGTCCGCGGTCTGCAGGAGGAACGGCTCCAAGGAAGCCAGGAATACGGCCTTCGCCACCCGGGCAGAGCCGTAAGTGCCAAGGTAACGGGCCACCTCGCCGGTACCCATCGAGAAGCCCACAAGTACGGCGTCGTTGACATCGAGGGTGTTCAGCACGGTGTTCAGGTCCGCGGCGAAGGTGTCGTAGTCGTAGCCCGCAGTCGGCTTACTGGACTTTCCGAAGCCGCGGCGGTCGTAAGTGATGACGCGGTAGCCGGCGTCGAGCAGTGCGGCGGTCTGCTTCTCCCAGGACGAACCATCCAGGGGATAGCCGTGGATGAGGACCACTGCCTGGCCGGTCCCGTGGTCCTCGTAGTAGATCTCTATCTCGGTGCTGTTTTCATTTCCGACGGTGATGTATGCCATGACTACGGTCCTTTCGTAGCGGATCTTGCCGAGCGTTTCCAGCCTACTGTCCGGGTACGACGGCGGCACGCCCCCGGCGCCATCAAGACGCTCGCTCACGTATGTGGGGGTTGCGGCGGACGCTCGCTCACTAACGGCTCCGGGAATGAATCCAAATACTTGAATGTTCAATTAATTATGGATTTTGGAATCTTCACTTTCGGTGAGCTATCCCGCGACATCAAGACCGGAGTCTCCCTGTCACCGCACCAGCGGGTCAAGGACATCATTGAGCTGGCGAAGCTTGCCGAGCAGGCAGGACTATCGTTCCTGGGCCTGGGGGAGCATCATCGGCACGATTTCGCCCTCTCTGCCCCGGAAATGGTGCTCGCGGCCATCGCTCGGGAAACCACCAACCTTCGGCTGGGCACCGCCGTCACGGTTCTCTCCACCCAGGACCCTGTCCGGCTCTTCGAGCAGTTCTCCACTCTGGATCTAATTTCGGGCGGGCGGGCAGAGATCATTGCCGGCCGTGGCGCCTTTGTGGAGTCGTACTCGTTGTTTGGCCACAGATTGGAGGACTATGACGAGCTGTTCGAAGAGAAGCTGAACATGCTGCTCGCCCTGCGTGACAACGACAACCTTCGCTGGGAGGGAAGCCTGACCCAAACCGTCTCCGGGATGGACATAGCGCCCCGTCCGATCCAGGAAAAGTTGCCCATCTGGGTGGGCGTGGGCGGTACTCCGCAGAGTTTCGTCCGGGCGGGGCGGTTGGGCCTGCCGCTGTTTATCGCTCTGCTGTCCGGGCCGACACGATTCCGCCGGCTCGTGGAACTGTACCGGGAGACCGCCGAAAACGCGGGACACGATGCTGCCGCCCTGCCAGTCGGTGCTGGGGGCCATTTCTATGTGGCGCCGACGTCGCAGCAGGCCAGGGACACCTTCTACCCCTACTATCGCGCCTACTTCGAGCAGAACATGCCCCGGCCAGTTGACCATTTCCCGCGGAACACCTTCGATGAATGGACCGAACCGGGTGGCGGCCTGCTTGTGGGAAGCCCCCAACAGCTCGTCGAAAAGCTACTGGAAATTCATAACGCCCTCGGTAACACGCGGTATCTGGCTCAGGTCGGTCTCGGCGGCTTGCCTTTCGCTGAGACGGCGCGGTCCATCGAGCTCCTGGCTACCGAAATCATCCCTGCAGTGAATCGCGAGATCGGCGTTGCTCTTGCGCGGTAAACCCCACGATCTGAGCGAGGGTTGGGGAAAGAGACCCTATAGCTGAGCGAGGGTTGGGGAAAGAGGCCCCATAGCTGAGCGAGGGTTGCACCTGATCACCCGCCGCACTTCGCCCTGAGGGAAAGCTCTAGTTGCCCCCAGCAACCAGTCGTAGACTGGCCTTCGAATCACTACGTGAGTTGGAGAACGATGCTCTGGAAACTTCTCGTTCAGTACCTGCGGCCACATCGGCGGCTGCTGATCGCCGTCGTCATTTTCCAGTTGGCGCAGTCGATAGCTTCCCTGTATTTGCCCACGCTGAATGCCGACATCATTGACGAAGGCGTGGCCAAGGGGGATACCGGGTACATCCTGGGGACAGGCAGCCTCATGTTGCTCATCACCCTCCTGCAGATCGCCTGTTCGATCACGGCCGTGTACTTCGGCGCAAAAGCCGCCATGGGCTTGGGGCGGGACCTGCGCGGCGCTATTTTTACGAGGGTGGGGGAGTTCTCCGAGCAGGAGGTCACCCGCTTCGGTGCGCCCTCGCTGATCACGCGCTCCACCAACGATGTGCAGCAGGTCCAGCAGCTCGTCCTGATGTCCTGCACCCTCATGGTTGCGGCGCCCATGCTCAGCATCGGCGGCGTCATCATGGCTGTCCGTCAGGATGCGCAGTTGTCCTGGCTGATTGCCGTGAGCGTCCCCGTGCTGCTCGTTGCGGTGGGCCTCATTGTGAGCCGGATGGTACCGCTGTTCCGCAAGATGCAGGTCCGGATCGACACCGTGAACCGGGTGCTCCGCGAACAGCTCGCCGGCATCCGCGTTGTGCGCGCGTTCGTGCGCGAGGACATGGAGACGGAACGCTTCGCCTCGGCCAACCAGGACGTCACCGAGATGGCGCTTCGGGCCGGGCGGCTCATGGCCCTCATGTTCCCCGTGGTGATGCTGGTGCTCAACGTCTCCAGCGTGGCCGTGATCTGGTTCGGATCTTTCCGGATCGACGACGGGTCCATGCAGGTGGGCACCTTGATCGCCTTCCTGAGCTACCTCATGCAGATCCTCATGTCCGTCATGATGGCCACGTTCATGGCCGTCATGATTCCTCGTGCGGCCGTTTCGGCGGACCGCATTGGACAAGTGCTGGAGACCCAATCGAGCGTGCGGCCTCCCGAGAACCCGGTGACCGAGACTGCCGGCCGCGGCGAGCTTGAATTGCGCGACGTCGGATTCGCCTACCCGGGTGCCGAGCAGCCGGTCCTCAGCGGCATCAGCTTCCGGGCACGCGCAGGCCAGACAACGGCTATCATCGGCAGCACGGGCGCGGGCAAGACCACCTTGGTGAACCTGCTGCCGCGGCTCTTCGACGCGAGCAGCGGCTCGGTGCGGATCGACGACGTCGACGTCCGCGAACTTCACCCGGACCTCTTGTGGGGGCACATCGGGCTGGTCCCGCAAAAGCCCTATCTGTTCTCCGGCACCGTCCGAAGCAACCTGCTCTACGGCAAGCCCGACGCCACAGAGGAAGAACTTTGGCGGGCGCTCTCCATCGCACAGGCCCAGGACTTCGTCGAGGAAATGGAGGGTGGGCTTGACGCTCCGATCTCGCAGGGCGGCACCAATGTTTCCGGCGGCCAGCGGCAGCGCCTCGCCATCGCCCGGGCACTCGTGAAGCAACCCGAGCTCTACATCTTCGACGACTCCTTCTCTTCCTTGGACACCGCCACCGACGCCAGGCTCCGCCAGGCGCTCAAGCGCCACACTTCCGGCGCCACCATGGTCATCATTGCGCAGCGGGTGTCCAGCATCGCCGACGCTGAGCAGATTCTGGTGCTCGACGACGGGCGGCTCGTGGGGCGCGGAACCCACGAAGAGTTGTTGGAGGCTTCAGAAACGTACCGCGAGATAGTTTCCTCGCAACTGGCAGCGGAGGAGGCGGCATGAGCGGCACAGCAGGCACCGCCAACCGCCCGCAGCGTCCCCCGATGGGACCAGGCCGCGGCGGACCCTTCGCGGGAATGAGTATCCCGGCCGAAAAGGCCATGAACTTCCTGCCCTCGGCCAAGCGGCTCCTGGGCACACTGCGGCCCGAGCGCTTGTGGCTGACCCTGGTCCTCTTCCTCGCCGTGGCCAGCGTGACCCTGTCCGTGATCGGCCCCCGGCTGCTGGGCGAGGGCACCAACTTGATCTTCGCCGGCGTCGTGTCCAAGCAGCTTCCCGCCGGGGTGAGCAAGCAACAGGTCATCGACGGGCTGCGCGCTTCCGGCCAAGGCTCCAAAGCGGACATGTTGAAGGGCATGGACCTGACTCCCGGCGTCGGCATCGACTTCGGGGCGTTGTCCTCGATCCTGCTGTGGGTGCTGGTCTTGTATGTCCTGGCCTCAGCGTTCGGCTGGATTCAGGCCTACGTGCTCAACGGCGTCGTGCAGCGGACCGTGTACCGGCTCCGCGAGCAGATCGAAGCGAAGATCAACCGGCTTCCGCTGCGCTATTTCGATTCGGTGCAGCGCGGCGAGCTGCTCAGCCGCGTGACCAACGACGTCGACAACATTTCGCAAAGCCTCCAACAGTCCATCAGCCAGGCGGTCACGTCCCTGCTCACGGTGGCCGGCGTCATCTTCATGATGTTCCTGCTCTCGCCGATTCTGGCGTTTATCACCTTGGTCACCGTGCCGTTGACGCTGGTGACCACCGTGCTGATTGCCAAGCGCTCGCAGAAGCTGTTCGTGGCCCAGTGGAAGAACACCGGCGAGCTGAACGGCCAGATCGAAGAGACCTACACCGGCCACGCGCTCGTGAAGGTGTTCGGCCGCCAGCGCGAAGTGGAGGAGCGCTTCCGCGAGAAGAACGCAGAGCTGTTCTCGGCCAGCTTCGGCGCCCAGTTCATCAGCGGCTTGATCATGCCGGCACTGACATTCATCGGCAACCTGGTCTATGTCGGGATTGCAGTGGTGGGCGGCTTGCAGGTGGCCTCCGGCGCCATGCAGTTGGGCGATGTCCAGGCCTTCATCCAGTACTCCCGGCAGTTCACGCAGCCCTTGGCCCAGCTCGGCTCGATGGCCAATCTGCTCCAGTCCGGCGTCGCGTCCGCCGAGCGCGTCTTCGCGCTCCTCGATACCGAGGAGCAAAGCGCTGATCCTGAGCCTTCAGCTGTTCCCGAGGTGACGCGCGGACGACTCGTGTTCGAGAACATTTCCTTCTCCTACTCGCCAGACAAGCCGTTGATCCAGAATCTGAGCCTGGTGGCCGAGCCCGGACAGTCCGTGGCGATCGTCGGGCCTACCGGGGCGGGCAAGACCACCCTGGTGAACCTGATGATGCGCTTCTACGAGCTGGACGCGGGGCGGATAACGCTCGACGGCGTGGACGTCGCCTCGATGTCGCGCTACGAACTGCGCTCGCGGATGGGCATGGTGCTCCAAGATACGTGGCTGTTCGGCGGCACCATCCGGGACAACATCGCCTACGGACGGCCCGAAGCTACCGAAGCCGAGATCCTGGAAGCCGCCCAAGCAACGTACGTGGATCGCTTCGTGCACTCCCTCCCGGAGGGCTACGACACAGTGCTCGACGACGAGGGCAGCAACGTTTCCGCCGGTGAGAAGCAGCTGCTCACCATCGCCCGGGCGTTCCTGGCCCGTCCGTCAGTCCTGATCTTGGACGAGGCCACGAGC
This sequence comes from Arthrobacter sp. NPDC058127, assembly GCF_042884555.1. Taxonomy (NCBI): domain Bacteria; kingdom Bacillati; phylum Actinomycetota; class Actinomycetes; order Micrococcales; family Micrococcaceae; genus Arthrobacter; species Arthrobacter sp. NPDC058127. Next base: position 21,435 of record NZ_JBHVTT010000018.1, read on the forward strand.
TCCGTGGACACCCGGACCGAGGTCCTGGTTCAGAAAGCCATGAACGCCCTGCGTTCCGACCGGACGAGCTTCGTGATCGCACACCGCCTCTCCACGATCCGCGACGCCAACCTCATCCTGGTGATGGAGTCCGGCCAGATCGTAGAGCAGGGAACCCATACGGAGCTGTTGGCTGCTGGTGGCGCGTACTCGCGGCTCTACGAAGCCCAGTTCGCGGCGCCGGTGGCGGAGGTCTGAGGCTCATCAACCCGCCAGAGCTCCTCAGCCTGCCTGGTGGCCGGATTGAACTCCGCGATGCGCGCAGTGGCAGCACCAACTCGGTGGACCTGGTGGGCTTTGAAATTGGAAGGACGGCGGTTACTCGGGCCGAGTTTGCCGGTGTCAAGCGCGACCCCAGCCCTGGTCATTCTCCAAACGCGCCGGCACACGGTGTCACCTGGCTTGAGGCCATCGATTGGTGCAACGCGGCCTCGGGAGCGGAGGGTCTCAGCCCGGCATACGCCCGCACCGGACGAAACGTCGAATGGAACGTCGCGGCCAACGGCTACCGGCTGCCCACCGAGGCGGAATGGGAATACGCCTGCCGCGCCGGGTCCTCGGGTCCGCACTATGGTCCGCTCAACGAGATTGCATGGACCGCGAAGGACGGCTTGTCCGCACCCGCCGGCGTCGCGTTAAAGGCTCCCAACGAGTTCGGCGCCTACGACATGCTCGGCAACGTCTGGGAGTGGTGCTGGGACTACGCGGATCCGGCGAGATACGGCGACTACAGGACATTCCGTGGTGGTGGCTGGGCTGACGAAGACTGGAACGTGCGTGGGTCGGTACGGCGGGGCAGCGCTCCGGATGCCGTCCTGGAAGACGTTGGATTCCGGGTGGCACGTGGCGCAACGGGCATTCCAGCCGCAAGCTCTGGGCAGGGTTGGTCGGACGAAGCCGACAGGAGCCGGGCCAAAGTGCGCGGCCCGATTCCGTTCGGTTGGACTCCGCTGAAGTTCGACTAAGGGCGATATACCTATGCCCATTGACTCCCCTCCGCCGTCGGCATATCCTACAACCAAATGGTTGTAGATCAGCTCAGTGAAACCGAACTTGACCGCCTGTTCCAGGCACTTGCCGATGCCACGCGCCGGGATATCGTCCGACGAGTGACTATCGGGGAGTACTCAGTGTCCGGCTTGGCCGCTCTCTACGCCATGAGTTTCGCCGCTGTCCAGAAACACGTGGCGGTGTTGGAACGCGCGTCCCTCATAACGAAGGAGAAGCGCGGAAGGGAGCAGATCGTGCGGGGCAACCATGATGGCTTGCAAAAAGCCCGCCAGCTGCTCGATGAGTACGAGGCGATCTGGCGGCAGCGCGTCGAGCGGATCGCAGACATCCTCGCCGAAAAATAGGAAGGCTTCCGCAATGACGGTCATCAGTTCCACCAAGAATCCCGAAGCGTTGACCTTGACCCTCGTCGCTGAGTTCGATGCCAGCCCCGAACAGGTCTGGCAAATCTGGGAAAACCCGCGCCAGCTCGAGCGCTGGTGGGGTCCACCCACCTGGCCAGCCACGTTCGAGCAGTTCGAGTTCGAGCCGGGCGGGAGGGTCAGCTATTACATGACCGGTCCCGACGGCGAGAAGCCCCGCGGCTGGTGGCGCATCACGTCCGTCCAAGCTCCGACCCGGCTGGAGTTCGACGACGGTTTTGCCGACGAAAATGGCGCTCCCGTCGAGGACATTGGTGCCGGCCACGCGATCGTGACCATCGAGGAGATAGGCGACCGCACCCGCATGACCATCCTGTCCATCTTTGAATCAGAAGAACAGATGAAGAAGATGATCGACATGGGAATGGAAGAGGGAATGCAGGAGGCGGCCGGCCAGATCGACGCGCTCATTTCCGAGCACTCCCGCGCCTGACCCTTCCCTTTCGGACTGGCCCGGAACAGCGAACGACGGCGGGAGGTGACTCCCGCCGTCGTCGTCGCTTTGCGTCCGAAAGGGCGCTGTTACAGGGAGTGTGCGTCGAAGGCGGTGGCCTTGGCCGCGCCGCCGTTCAGGCTGACAGTGAAGGTGTTCGGCCCGCTGCAGGTAACCGCGATGCTGGCCTTGGGGGTGTTGTGGCGCACCGAGAAGTCGTGCACCAGCGCGTCCAGCGTGTGGTGGGTGGTTGAGCGGTCCCAAATCTTCAGGGTTACGGAGTCGGCAGTTTCAAACGTCATTGTTCAGTGCTTCCATTCATGAATCCGGATATCCGGCTATCGCGCCAGTGCGAAAGCCGCCGTACAAGCCTTTCCATAGTGCACAGTGAGGCGATGGCGGCTCAAGCCAGAACGGCGTTTGTTGCTAGTGAGACTCATCACAGCGGTGTCTAGTGGGATGCAAGGTGCAATGCGCCGAAGACGGGGTCCCGGGTGAGGACCTGCAGAGTGTCGAGGCCTCGAGTGGCAAGGGCTATACGCATGGCTGTCTGCAAAGGGGGCTGGTTCATGCCGAGGCCACCGCCGAGGACAATGGGCCCCTCGATGTTCAGTTGCTCAGCGCATTTTGCTGCCAACGAGGCAAGATCGGCGCCTGCCTGGAGGATCATGTCCAAGGAGGCGGCATGCCCCGAGGCCGCGCACTCAAAGACAATCGGTGATTTGGAAGCCCAATATTCGCGCCCGGTGTCGCCGTGGAAAAGGGCAATCAAACCCTCCGGGCCGAGGAGTCCACAAGATTTCACAAGCGCTTTCGTCAGTTCGTCGGGGCGCAGCCCGTTGTTCATGCGCTCGAGGCTGTACTTCACCGCCTCACGACCGAACCAGTAACCGCTGCCTTCGTCGCCAAGCAAGTAACCCCAGCCGCCCGCACGCGCCTCGTCCTCGCCGTTAGTACCCCAGGCCGCGGATCCAGTGCCGGCGATTACGGCGATTCCGGTGCTGCAACCTGCGGCAGCCAGCAGAAGGCGCGTGTCATGGACAACGGAGACGACGGCGTCGGGAGCCAATGGCTGGATCAGTTCCGCCAGTGCGTTCGCATCTTCGGCGGTGTCGATCCCTCCGGAACCAACCACCACGCGCGCAACGGACTCAGCGCGGAGGGTGGCAAAGACGCCCTCCAGGTTGCTGCGGGCCTGGGTCCGGCTTACGTTCTGGACATTGGCGCTGCCGCCGGCAGTATCGGCAACGGCAGTGCCATCCAACCATTTGATGCCGCGCGTCTTTGAACCTCCGATGTCCAAACCTACAACTGCGCCGATCGTACTGGGGTGTGTCACTGCTTAGCCCTGGTCTGCCCGGTAGAAGTACATCTCCCGCGATCCCGAAGGGGCATCCCAGCCTTGGGCGAACATCCACGTTCCGTCGAACTTGAGCAGGCCGCCCCAAGCCAGTGAGCCTCCCCTGTGCATCGCCTTCTGGGTGAACGGTTTGTCCACGTCGTAGAGTGCCTGCGCAGCGGAGAACTGGCCGTCTGCATCATCGTAGAAGAAGTCCAGCACTAGCTTGCCGCCGCCGCTCCCGGTGCTGCCGCCGTCGTCGACAATGGCGCAAGCCACTTCGTGCAAAGAGCCGCCCAGCGGCCCGAGGTCCAGATACTCCTGCGGCTCAAACGTCCAATTCACCATGTCTGTGGACCGTCCCACGTGCGTGGTCCCGCCGCAGCCCTCGGACAGATACATCAGGTAGTGCCCGCCGATCTTGACGGCGTCGCCCTGGGCGTTCCTGGGGATGACGGCCCCCTTGGCCCAGAACCGCGAAACCTCGTAAGGGACGGCCAAGCCGAGCTTTTCCCAATGGATCAAATCGTCGGACACCGCGACATTGATGTCGCAGCCGACATCGCCAAGGGGATAGACATCCGGGTCCTGGCCAGACTGCTCCTCGCTGCGGTCGATCGTCCAGATCCCGTTGTAAAACATGTAGTAGCGGCCATTGGCCTGGTACACCTTGGGATCTTCGCAGCCAAGGATCTCATTGTCCTGGGTGGGGTAGATCACCGGATTGGACGGGCTGTCCTGCCAACCGGTTTCGGGATCGTAGACGGCGACGCCGATGCGGCTCGAGACCGATTCCTTGCGCGGTGATGCGCGGTAGAAGAGGTAGAGCTTGCCGTCGCGCTCCATCACGGAGGGATTGAAGATCGAATCCGCGGTCCAGCCGATGCCGGTTGGATCGGCCCAGTCCTGGACTTGCCGGAACGTCAGGGAATCGTCCTTGTGGAACGGGCCAACGGCCCATTCCGGGTGCTCAGGATACTCGGCGGAGAACTGGTCGGTGGAAATGGTGTCGGTCAGCGGATTGCTGAACGTGAGCGCTCCCTCGTAGCTGTGGAGCAAGGCTTCTTTAGTGATTTTCTGCATGGGTTCTTCCTGTTGCGAAGGCTGGGAGCCGGTGGGGACTAGTTGCGGACCAGGGTCACCCAGGTGAAGCCACCCGGGGCTACAGTGACGCGGCCGGAGTGGTCTGCGCCGTTCTGGTCAGGACCTGGTGCGACGGGCTGGCCTGAAGCGTCAAAGGCTTGCTGGCTCACATGGAACCCTGGGGGCATGTCCACTTTTCGGTCGATGTTTCCCGGGGCCGCGCTGATGTACAGGGTCGATTGGCCTCCGGAGCCGGAGACGGAAACCGAGGAGATCTGCGGCTGCAGCAGCACACCGTCGATCGACACATCGCTTCCGGCCTTGGCGGTCAGGCTGTCCTGGCCGGCCGGCATCGCGTGGTCAAGGGAGAACGGGAAGAGCTTGCCCGGAGCTGCCGTGATGCCTTGCTCTCCGGCGCCACCGTTGGGCGTGGTGCCGAGGAAAGTGCTCCCGGACGTCCACGACGTCGTGCCGGCGGCTTCTGGGCGCTGGTTCACGATCGGGTACGCGTTCCGTGCCTGGTCCGAAACCGGGACCGGGATCGTCAGGGTACCGCCCGCGTTGAGGACGACGTATGCACCGCCGGACCAGTTCGCTTCACCAGTCCATGAGGAGGCAGGTTTGACCACTGCGCCGCCGGTGATGGTTCCGGATTCGGCTTCGGCCACCATGAGTCCGTCCGTCCCCACCGTGCTGCTGATCCCTAGGGCCTTGGCCTTGAGCTCCGGATCGGCGTCCAAGGCGAGCATGGACAACAACGTGTGGATGGTGGATTCCGCCCCGGAGTTGGGGTTGACGCGGCCGTCGGTTTCGATGCCGTCGATCGCTGTGCCTGTTGCCGGGTTGTACGCAGGCTTTCCACTGCGGTTGGCACCGAAGTACCAGCCGGCAGCAACCGCCGCGACGTCCAGCAGGCCGGGAGCATTCGCGGCTTTGGCGGTCGCCACGAGTCCTTCAACCCGCGAGTCCACGCCGTAGGCTATCTGCGCCTCACCCGGGGTCGGGCTCCAGGCATTATCCGGTCCGCCCGCGGCGAGGAGCTGCGGCGTGAACTGGGCGGAGTCCTTCACCGCGGCCGTCAGCAGATCAGGGCGATGCAGCAATGGTGACGCGTTCGCGACGGCGGCCGCGGCCATTCCGCCCCAAGCGTGCCACAGGGTCCGGGACTGGTTCCACGGAAGAATCGCGCCAAAGGGCCACTGCTGAACCGATCCCGAGGACATCCCGGCGATACCCTCGGTGAGCTGGCTCAGCGCGGTGGCGGCAGCGCCGTCGTCGGGCGCGGCCTTTGAGTAGGCGGAGAGTCCGAGCACGGCTTCCGCCGAGGCATCCGCCCCTCCGGTGATGAGCCAGGCAGGGACCTTGGCGCCGTCGGCAACGTCGTACTTCCCGTACTTGGCGAGCGACTGCTTGTTCAGGGACCCGACGGCGAGGTCCAGCCTGGACTGCAGGAACGCGGCGAACTGGGGATCGGCGGACTTGAACGCCGCATACCCTTCGCCCAGCGCCCACACGGTCCGGGCAAGCCAGTAGGACTCGGCTGAATCGCTGGGGTCGGGAAGTTCCACAGGCTTGGCGCTCGGCGTCAGTGCGCCATCGGCTTGCTGCCACAAGACCACGTTGCCGGCATTGGGGCCGGAAGTTGTCTGCAAATACGTCAGCTCGCGCAGCACGTCGAAGGCACGGGTGCGGCTCGAGGCGTCGCCGGTCTGCTGCCAATGACGCAAGTAGACGACGGCGGTGCGCGCAACGTCGTCCGCGTTGAAGGCCCCCTGGCTCCAGTTGCCTGTGACAGGGTCCTTGGAACCTCCGCCTACCCGCGTGTAGCTGCCGTCGGCATTCTTGTTGGCGTACGTCCACGGTGCTTGTGCTGCTGGGTGTTCGCCGATCTGGTACGTCGTGTGGCCATCCACGGCGTGCAGGGGAACCGTGTCCAGCAGGAAATTCAGGTGGGAAAGATTGGTCAACGGCGCCTGCGACGCAGCAGCTTGCGCCTGAGACGCCGTGGCCGGAACCGGCTGCGTCGCTGAGGCCACGCCTGCCCCGGCCAGGAGCATCGACAGCGTTGCAACAACTGCCACCGGGGCGGATTTCAGCCGTGCATAAACAAGGGGAGGTGTCATGTCTAACTCCTAGGGGCGTGGAAGAGGGGCTGGACTGCCGGGCGCGGTACTGCTTTTAGGCGCGGTCCAGGCGCGCCACGCCGATCTTCGAATCAGCCATGCCATAGAAGACGAACAGCTGCTCGCCGATCTTCTCTATTGCCGTCGGGAAAACGACGTTGGGGACGATGCCGGAGATCTCGTCCTCCGTTTCCGGTGCCAGGAGCGGCTTGTCACTGCGGGCGATCACGATCGAGGGATCGTCACTGTCGAGGATCATCGCAGCGGCGGTGTAGTTGACGTTCTGCTGGTGGTCGAAGGCGGACTTTTCCATCGATCCGGAGACGCCGTGGTAGATCAGGAGCCAGCCCTCGTCGACCCGGATCGGTGCCGGTCCGCCGCCGATCTTGAGTTCTTCGAAGGGGAACTCGCTCAGGGCGACGAGCTTGTGCTTGCGCATGTGGACGAGGTTGCGGATGTCCTTTTCGACGTCGGCAACTGCGACGTAGGAAATCCAAATGCCGGGGCGGTTGTCATCGAGGCCGGCCGGCAGGTGCTCGCCTTCGCCCTCGCGGATCCAACCGAGGTCCCACATGGGGCGGTGCAGCAAAGCGTAGGAGGGAACGCCGTCGGGATCGTTGACTGGTTCCGGGAAGAACACGGCATCCTTGTTGGCGAACAAGTTCAAGTCCATGGACAGGTCGGCCTGATACTCGAAGTGGCAAGGCCCCAGGCGGTCCCACGTGCGCAGGTCTTCGGAATGGGCGAAGGCCAGGCGGGGGCCCAGCGGTCCGTACGCAACATAGGTCATGAGGTGGCGGCCGAGGGACGGCACCCAGGTGATGCGGGGATCTTCCGTTCCCGCGTTGTTGAGGCCCCTTTCCCATCCTTCGTCCGGTGCCAGGACGACGCCCTGGCGTTCGACGCCGGACGGCACGCCGTCGTCGTCGATGATCACCTTGGCGAGCCCGACGCGGGAGACGTTGCCTTTCGCCACGAGGCGCGGCAGGAGGTACAGCTCACCGTCGGGTCCGCGGCCGCTGGCCGGGTTGAGGACGCCTTCGGCTTCGAACTCGTTCCCGTCCTCCGGAGTCATGATGACGCCGGCGCGGGTGAGGGTGAAGGGGACGGTGGGGAGTGCTGAAGTTGGGGAAGTCATAGAGCTTAGCCCTTTACGCTTGAACCGATATTGGTGGAAATGAATTGGCGCTGGAAGAAGATGAACAGCGCGACGGCGGGGGCCGCGAGGACGCAGGCACCGGCAAGGATGGCGCCGAACGGGTTGGATGCCGTGGCGGCAATGTTCGAGATGTAGTTCGCCAGGGAGACGGCGAGCGGTTGAATGGCTTGGTCCTTGGTGACGAGGAACGGCCACAGGAACTCATTCCACGGACCGATGAAAGTCAGCAGGACTGCCGTGACGATGGCGGGCCGGACCAGGGGGATCGCGATCTGCCAGAGGATCCTCAGCTCGCTGGCTCCGTCGATGCGGGCGGCTTCGAACAAGGTGGAGGGCAGCTGCATGAAGTACTGACGGAAGACGAACACCGCGGTCGAATTGATCGCGAACGGCAGGATCATGCCCAGGTACGTGTCCGCGAGGCCGTAGTCCCGGACGATCATGACGTACAGCGGGATGAGCAGGAGCTGGAACGGAATCATCTGCACCAGCAGCATCATCCCGAAGACAAACCCCTTGCCGCGGAATTGCATCTGGGCGAGCGCGTAGCCCACCAGGAGCCCGAAAACCACGGTGAAGAAAATGACGCCACCGGTGAAGATACCCGAGTTGACCAGGCCTTTCAGCAGGTCGATCGAGTTGTTGATGTTGCTGTAGTTCTCGCCGGTGATGTTTGCCGGGCTTGGGAACGCGCCGGCCACTGAAGTGTCCGGGGAGGTCTGCAGCGAGCCGATGAACATGTAGTAGAACGGGAACAGGAAGACGAACGCTCCTAGTGCCAGCAACACGAAGCTGCCCACGCCGAGGTTCTTTCGCTTCGCCACGGAACTGCCCTTGCGGGAGGCCGGCGCTACGTGTGCCGGGGCTTCGGAAGTCGCTCCTTCGTGAGCGCCGGCACCAGGCCGGCGGGCGTCGTCGTCGTTCCTGAGAGGCGCTTTATTGAAAATCGACACGTTAGTCCTCCTTCCCGCCTACGAGGCGTTTCTGGATCAAGGCGATCAGCAACACGCCGATCACCAGCACCACGCCCAGCGCTGCTGCCACATCGGGATTCCCCTGCAGGATTCCCTTCTGGTACATGAGGAACACGGGCGACGTCGAGGCTCCGTCCGGTCCGCCTCCGCCCGTGAGCAGATAGGGCTCAGTGAACAGGTTCGCTCCTGTGATGGTGGCGAGCAGCGTCACCAATACGCTGGCCGAGCGCACTCCCGGAACGGTGATGTTCCAGAACTGGACCCATTTGTTCCCGCCGTCCACCGAGGCCGACTCGTAGAGCTCGTCCGGGATGTTTTGAAGGGCGGCCAGGTAGAGCAGGATGAAGAACCCCAATTGCTTCCACGTCACGTACAAAGCGACGGTCGGCATTGCCAGCCAGGAGTTCGTCAACCACGAGGGGTTCGGGGCCAGCGGCCCCAGAATGGAGTTGACCAGCCCGTCCTGCTGGAACAGGAAAAGCCAGACCCCGACGACGGCGACGCTCGCCGTGACGTATGGGACGTAGTAGCTGACCCGGAAGAAGGTCTTGAGCCGGGTGACGCGGTTCAAGGCGTTGGCCAGGACCAGGGACAGGCCCACGGTCAGCGGCACGTTGATGATCAGGAAGACGCCGATATTGGCGAAGGAACGCTGTACTTCGGGATCGGACAGGACGCTGATGTAGTTGTCCAACCCCACGAAGGGACGGTCAACCTGGACGCCCGGAGCAGTGAAGAAGAATTGGTGGAAGGAAATGTAGACGGCGTACCCAAGCGGATAGGCCAGCACCGCAAGGACGAAGATGACGTAGGGGGCGCTGAACAGCAGTCCCAATGGCTGGCGGCCCAGGAAGTTCTTGCGTTTCCTGGGCGCCTGCCGCTGGTCCACGGTCCGCCCGGCAGTGTCTCCCGTGGCGGGACCCCCAGCTGAGCGAAGTGACATGGGGATTCGCCTGCTACTTCTGGGCTGCCAGTTGGTTGATCTTGTCAGATGCACCCTTGAAGGCGTCGTCGATGCTCTGGTTGCCGAAGATCACGGACTTGCTCCAGGCGTCACGGAAGGTCTGCCAGATCTGGACTGAGTTGGAGACGTTGGGGACTTCCACGGTCCGCGCGGCTTCGTCGGCGAAGGTCTTGTAGGCCGGGTTCTGGTTGAAGTAGTCCGCGTAGGTGGTGGCCAAGTCCTTGCGCATCGGCATCTGGCCGGTTCCGGAGAGGAGCTTGCCGTCTTGTTCCTTGCTGGTGGCGAACTTCATGACCTCCCACGCGGTGCCTTGGTTCTTGCACGAGGAGTACATGGCGATGTTCTTGGCGTCGGAGAAGGTGGAGCCGTCGGTCTGGGCTTGAGTACCCGGGACCGGGACCGTGCCCCAGTTCACCTTGCCCTTGTAAGCCGCGACTGCCCAGGGGCCGGCGAGGGACATGCCGGCCTTGCCATCAGCGAAGGAGTCACCCTTGTACGCTTCCTTGGATGCCAGGTTCTCCTTGTAGAGCGTCTGGAACATGGTGGCGACCTGCTTGCCTTGATCGCTGTCAAAGGTGGACTTGCCATCCTTGAGCAGCGTGGTGCCACCCGAATTGGCGGCATAGAACGGGTAGAAGTCGAACCAGGGCTGGTAGAAATCGCTCGTGGGCGAAGGCCACACGGCGTTCGCGACTGCGCCGGACTTCACGAGGGTGCGGGCAGTGTCCAGGAACTCGGACTGCGTGGCAAGCTTGGGCTTTTCCGGGTCCAGGCCGGCCTTCGCGAAGACGTCCTTGTTGTAGAAGAGGACCACCGGGTTGGACTTCCACGGAAGCTGGTACGTCTTGCCGTCGGAGGACTTGTACTGATTGGCGAGGTCGCCGGTACGGTCCTTGATGTACTGGGCGCCGTCCGGGAAAGAGTCCAGCGGGACCAGGCCACCCTGCTTCTGGAACTGCGGAACAGCTACCGGGGCAGTGTTGAAGACCAGGCAGGGAGCGTTGCCGGCAGTGATTGCTGCCCCGATGACCTCTTCGGAGCTCTTGCCAGCGGGGATTTCCTGCGCATCGACTTGCTGGTCAGGGTGGGCAGCGTTCCATGAAGCCACCATGTCCTTGCCCCACTTCACCTCGAACTCGTTGTTGGAGTACCAGATCTTGATGGGTCCCTTGGCCGTGGTGGCGGAGTTCGCTCCAGAAGCTGTGCTGCTGGAGGCGCCTCCACCGCATGCTGCCAGGCCGGCTCCGATAACGGCAATAGCGGTAAGGGAGAGGACTCTCGAACTGATTTTTCCGTGCTTCATTGCAACTCCTTTTGCGGGTAAAAACAGAAAATGCGGTGGCGGCATTGCCTTCAAACGGGAATGGCAAATAGCCCCACCCAATTGCGGGTAAATCGGTAATAGTCAGGCTGGACGTCTGAGGCGGCTAGTTTGTCGGCATGCTGGGGGCCGGCCCGGTGGATGCACGGACTACCAGTTTTGGCGATGGCAGATAGACGTCTTCAGCCGGGGCTCCGCCGAGGAGGCTCAGCAACTGCTGGGCGGCAACCCGCCCCCAGAGCAGTGGATCGGCGGGAACAGTTGTCAACGGAGGGTTGAGATATGTCGCGAGCTCGGTGTCGTCGTAGCCCGTGATGGATAGATCGTCGGGAACAGCCAGTCCGAGGGACTGGGCGTAGGACTGTCCGGCAGTGGCCATCAGATCGTTCGCGTAGATGATCGCAGTGGGTCGCTTGGGCGAGCGAAGCAGCTCCGCGGTAGCAGCCAATCCGCCGGCTGCGGTGAAGTCGGCTTCAATGAAGGAACCGGCTTCGAGCCCGGCTTTCGACATGGCGTTTTGCCAAGCCAACCGCCGGCTTCGGCCGTGGATGTAACTCTGCGGTCCGCCCACGTGCCCGATTCTGGTGTGTCCCAGGGAAACGAGGTGCTCGACGGCGGCCGCTATGCCTTCCGTATCGTCCATGCAGACGGCAGGGAACGGCGAGGGGGTTTCAGGCCGGTTGAGGGTGACGGCCGGAATCTTCAGGCTCGTCAACAAAGCGATCCGGGAGTCGTCAACCCTCATGTCCGTAAGGATGACGCCGTCCACGCGGCTGTCGGCAGCCAGCTTCCGATAGCCCAGTTCCTCAGCTTCGGCGCTGGCGGCGACCGTGAGGACCAGCGCGTATTCGTGCTCAACGAGGGTGGTCTCGATCCCGGCGATGAACGCGGGGAAGAAGGGGTCCGTTCCCAAAAGCCTGGGATCCCTTGCCACCACGAGCCCCACGGCGAAGGCTTTGGCGGACGACAGGCTCTTGGCGCGAAGATTCGGCTTCCACCCCAGTTCCCTGGCTACCCTGAGAATGCGCTCCCGGGTGTCATCACTGACGCCGGGCTGCCCATTCAACGCGTACGAGACGGCACCCTTGCTCACGCCGGCTGCCTGCGCAACGTCGTTGATGGTCACTGTCATGTTTGCCTCATTGCCACTTGGTGATTGGGGTCACTGAACCGGTTTTGTTATCTCTACTGAACCGGTTCAGAGAACTCTTGTCAAGGGCAAACGAGAAATTGATGGGTATTTGCGCGTCGTTTCCAGGCAGTCGACGACGCTGGCGATCGCTCAGACGGCACTGGCGGCCGGTATAACCCAACTGACTCGCAGTTGTTGTCGTTATGAGGGCTCATAACGACAACAACTGCGAGTCAGTGGGGAACGCGGGGACGGGAATCAGCAGCCCTCGAAGTCCGTGAGCACCTTCACTTTGTCGGCCGACGCCGAGGCCGGGTCGAAGGCATAGCCGAGCCATTCCCGTGCCAGCCTGCTGGCCAGTTCCACCCCGACTACGCGCTGGCCCATCGTGAGCACCTGGCAATCGTTGGACAGGATGGATCGCTCGACGGAGAAGGAATCGTGGGCCGTGGTGGCGCGGATTCCGTCCACTTTGTTCGCCGCGATGGCCACGCCGATTCCGGTGCCGCAGAACAGGATGGCCCGGTCTGCATGGCCGTCCCGGATGAGTTCTCCCGCCTTGATCCCGACGTACGGGTAGGGAGTGGTGAAGTCTTCCAAGGAGTCGCCGCGGTTGACGCCGATGTCGATGATTTCGCTGATCCGCGGATCGTCCCGCAGGTCTGCCATGATCCGGTCTTTGTAGTCCACGCCTGCTTCGTCGGCACCCAGGATGAGTCGGAAACCTTTCGTGGTCATGCCGCGACCTTCCCAGCGCTCACAAGATGCGGGCCCATGACCGTGAAGATCATCGCCAACGAGGTAGCTCCAGGGTCGGCGGTGCCCACGCTCTTCTCCGCGAGCGGACGGGCCCGCCCCTTGAGGGGACGGAGCGAGGCGGTGGATTGCGCAGCCAAAGTGGCCGCTGCGGCAGCTTCAGCCCAGGCAAGCTCCGGAAGGATGCCTTCGGAGACGCGCTCGCTGAAGGTTTCGGCGAAGGGGAGCAGTGCATCCACCATGGTTTTGTCACCGATCTCGGCCTTGCCCAGGTCAGTGATCCGCGCAGCGAACGCTGTCACGGCAGCGGCAAGTTCAGCCGGTTCCGGCGCCTCGTCATTGCCAAGGGATTCGCCGAATGCCCGGAGCCCTGCGCCCCACAGCACGCCCGACGTTCCGCCGGCTTTGTCCGCCCAAGCGTCGCCTGCGGCTCCCAACATATCGCCGGCTCCGGCGCCATTGGCCAAAGCAGCACACGCTGCCGCAGTGGCGGCATCGATGCCGCGGACCATCCCGCGGCCGTGGTCGCCGTCGCCCGCTACCGCGTCCATGTCGCCGAGGTGCGATTCGGCGTCGTGCAGTGCTTTCCGCGCGGCCTCAAGCGCGGCCGCGCAGTTCGCGGCATAGTCGCGCGAGTCCAGGGTGGCCGCGAAAGCGATAGCCTCAGCGCCGCCGTCGTACGCCTCCTCCGAAAGCAAACCGCCGGCAAGGGTGGCGTTGCCGCGCCGGTAAGCGGGTGTTTCGGCGGGTGCCGTCCAGAGCGGCTCGAGTTCATCGTCCAGCCACGTGATGGTGAGGGAAACGCCGGACATGTCCAGGCTCGTGACCAGTTCGCCCGCCTCCGGCATGACCAAGGTGTAACCGGCTGCGCGCAGCAACGGGGCCACCGTCAGCCACAGGACGAAGAGTTCCTCGTGCTTGGTGGAGCCGAGTCCGTTGAGGATGACGGCGAGGCGGTTTCCCGCTCCGTGCGGGGTCTCTGCCAGTAGCCGAGCGACGAGTTCCTGGCCGAGTTCCTTGGCCGGCGGAAGGTCGGTGTCGAACAATCCGGGCTCGCCGTGGATGCCCAGGCCAAGTCCCATCTGCTTGTCCTTGAGCGTGAACAGCGGCGTGTCGGCGCCGGGGAAGGTGCAGCCGTGGAATGCGCTGCCGATGGTACGGGTCAGGTTATTGGCTTTCCGGCCCAGGCGCACGACGTCGGCCAGTCCGGCTCCCGCTTCGGCGGCGGCGCCCATGATCTTGAAGACCGTGAAGTCGCCCGCGATGCCGCGGCGTTTGGCCGATTCCGACGGCGGCGCGCTCGCGATGTCGTCCGTCACCAGCACGTTTTCGACGGCGATGCCTTCCGCAGCCAAGCGCTCGCTGGCCATGCCGAAGTTCAGGACGTCTCCGGCGTAGTTGCCGTAGGTGAACACCACGCCGGCGCCGGAATCTGCAGCCTTGGCCACGGAGTAGGCCTGTTGGGCGGACGGCGAGGTGAAGATGTTGCCCACGACGGCGCCGTCGGCCAGTCCAGCACCGATGAGTCCGGCGAATGCCGGGTAGTGGCCGGATCCGCCGCCGGCCAGGACGGCCACCTTGGGCTGCTCGGGACGACGGCGGCGAACTGCGCCGCCGGGAACCTGGCGCACCAGGCCGGAGTGGAGGTCGCAGAAGCCGGCGAGGGCTTCGTCTGCGAAATCGGCGGGATCGTTGAAGATTTTGGTCATCGTGGGCTCTTTCGGCTACGGATGCGGGGGTTGCTAGTGGATGTGGCTTCCACCGTTGATGTCGATGGTGGTTCCTGTGAGGTAGGCGGATTCCTCGGAAGAGAGGAACGTGATGACGGCGGCGACTTCCTCCGTGGTGGCGTTGCGGCCCAGGGGGATGCCGGCGTTGATGGCGGCTTCCTGCTCATCGGTGCTGCCGACGCGGATGTTGGTGTCAACGGCGCCCGGAGTAATGGCGTTCACGGTGACGCCGGTGGCGCCGATTTCGCGCGCCAGCGCCTTGGTGAAGCCCAGGATGGCGGCCTTCGCGGCGGAGTAGGGGACCTTGCCGAACACGCCGCCGCCACGCTGGGCGGAGACCGAAGACATGTTCACGATGCGGCCCCAGCCGTTGGCGATCATGTCCGGCAGGAAGGCCTTGGTCACCAGGTAGGTGCCGGTGGCGTTCACGTCCATGACCTTGTGCCACAGTTCCAGCGTGGTTTCGAGGAACGGCACGGGCGAGGTGATGCCCGCGATGTTGGCGAGGGCGCCGACGGCGGGGAGGTTGCCTGCGCTGATCTCGGCGGCGACTACTTTGTAGGCCGCGTTGACGGAAGCTTCGTTGGCGACGTCGATCTCGTAGCCGAACGCGGGGACGTTGAACTGGTTGCCGATTTCCGCTGCGACCTTGGCGGACTTCTCGCCGTCGAGGTCCAGGATCACCACGGCCCAGCCGGCGTTGGCGTAGCGGCGTGCGGTGGTGATGCCGATGCCCCGGTCCGAGGTTGCCCCGGTGAGGACGGCGGTGCGCTGGATGGTGGTGGTCATGATGCTCCTTGGGTTTGTTGTTGTGAAAGTCAGATGAGGTCTGTGATGAAGCTGGCGGCTTTGGCGGCCGCCGCCGGTCGTTCGTCGTGGGTGACGTCGCGGGTTTCGAGCTCGAGCGAGAAATGGCCGCTGTAGCCGGTGGCTGCGAGCGAGCTGAGTCCGGCGGCGAAGTCCGCCTGGCCGTTTCCGATGCTGAGGTTGATGTTGCCCGGAACCGCGTCCCGCAAGTGGACATGTGCTATCCGGCCGCGATGGCGTTCGATGTATTGCAGCGGTTCTTCGCCCGCGGCGACGATGTGGCTGAAGTCCATGACAATCCCGACGCCGGAGCCCGCCAGCCGCGCCGCTAGCTGTTCGGCGCGCTCCAGGCTCCAGCAGAACCGGAGGAAATGCAGGGATTCGGTCCAGAGTTCGACGCCGAACTCCGCCGCGCGCTGTCCGGCACCGATGAGTTGGGCTGCGATGGTGTCCAGGTCCTCGTCGAGGCCGCGGACCGGATCGCGGGACAACGTTCCGCACGGGAGGACCAAGGCCTTCGCTCCGGTGTTGGCCGTGAGGGTGAGGAGTGCGTCAAGGTGACTTTCGCGGGCGGCGCGCTGGCCGGCGTCGAGCACTGCGTTGAGGTCTCCTATGTCGCCGTTGACCGAACGGACCCGCAACCCTGAGGCGGCGACCTCCGCGGTCACGGCCGCGACGGCGTCGGAATCAAGCTCATAGGGAACGTGATCGCAGACACCCGGCAGCGCGCCGAGGTCGATCTCCTCAAAGCCCAAACCGCCGATGGTGCGCAGGGCGGTGGGCAGATCCTGGTGCCGGAAGCTGATGGACGAGCAACCGAGTCGGGAGTTGAACATCTTCGTTTCCTCCAGTCGTGCCCGAAGGCAGTAGTGATGGGAACCACAGTAGCTAGGTTAACTGTTAACAGTCAACCCTTGAAGTTGACTGTTGACAGAAACGGATGATGCAGGTCACACTGGCGTATCATGTGTTAACAGTCGACAGTGCTGAAGCGCCTAGCCTCAGTCGCTCTTCGAAAGGGATTCACCAATGAGCAAAGAAGCTCTGACCATGCGCGGTCCGGTCCATGGAACCAAGGACGCCAGACGCGTCGCCATCGGCTCCGGCGTCGGCGCGGTCATCGAAACTTATGACTTCATCGGCTTCGGCACCGCGGCTGCCCTGTACTTCGGAACGGCGTTCTTCCCCACGGGTGATCCCGTAACCGGCACCCTCGCCGCTTTCGCGACCCTCGGCGTCGGCTTCGCGGCCCGTCCCATCGGCGGCATCATCGGCGGCCACCTCGGCGACAAGCTGGGACGCAAGCCCGTCCTCGTCGCTTCCCTCATCCTGATGGGCGTGGCCACCTTCCTGATCGGCCTTCTTCCCACCTACACCCAGGTGGGCCTGTTGGCTCCGGCGCTGCTGGTGTTCGTCCGCATCGTCCAGGGCCTGGCCTTCGGAGCCGAATGGGGTGGCGCCATCCTGATGAGCTATGAGCACGCTCCATGGAAGAAGAAGGGGAAGTACACGGGCATCGTCCAGGCCGGATTCCCCGTGGGCCTGCTGCTGGCCAACCTGGTTTTCCTTGTCAGCGTCCAGCTCGGCGGCGAACTCGCCTGGCGCATCCCGTTCCTCGCCAGCATCGTCTTGGTCGTCGTAGGCCTGATCATCCGCTCCAAGGTCCCCGAATCTCCCGTCTTCGACGAGGTCAAGGACAGCGGGGCCATCGTGAAGTCGCCCATCGTGGAGGTCCTGAAGACCGATTGGCGCAACATCGTCAAGGGCATCGGCCTCCGTATCGCCGAGACCGCAGGCTACGCCGTCTCCATCACGTACATGATTTCCTACCTGAACAGCCAGCACTTGGCAGATAAGACCCAAACCCTGGTGGCCCTCTGCATCGCTTCCGCCATCGGCATCTTCGCAACCCAGGCCTGGGCGCGGCTCACGGACAGGATCGGACGGCGTCCCGTCTACATCTGGTCCTGCGCCTTCGCCGTGCTGTTTGCCATCCCGATGTTCCTGCTGGTCAACACCGGCTTGTTCATCTTCATCATTGCCACGATCGCCGTCTCCTATGGCGTCTGCCAGAACTCCCTTGCCGGCGCCCAGGGCGCCTGGTTCCCCGAGCTGTTCCAGGCCAAGACCCGCGCCTCCGGCGCTTCGCTGGCCTACCAGACCTCGGCAATGGTCTCCGGCTTTACACCCTTCATCACCACGCTGCTCTTCGTCGCCATGGGATGGATGGGCCCGGCATTGCTCTTCGGCCTGTACGCGGCCATCGGCCTCTGGGCGGCTTTGGCTACCCGTGAAACCTGGGGCAAGCGGGAGCGCCAGTTGGCCGATGAGGCCACCAAAAGCACTCCCCAGTCGGTGAATGTCTAATGACTGTGGCGCAGGAACAAAATACGGCAGGACGGGTCGGAAAGACCGTGACGGAACGCATTGAACGCGTAGCTGCAGCCGCCAATCGGATCAGGCACCACGCCCTCAACATGGGCGAAGTCCAGGGCCAGGGCTACGTTGGCCAGGCGCTAGGAGCGGCGGACATGCTCGCCGCCGTCTATGCGGACCAGCTCCGCTACCGCGCCAATGACCCCGAGTGGGAGGGCCGGGACCGCTTCCTGCTTTCCACGGGCCACTATGCAATCGGCCACTACGCAGCGCTGGCCGAGGCTGGGATCATTCCCGTGGAGGAACTCGAAAGCTACGGCTCGGACGATTCCCGCCTGCCCATGTCCGGGATGTCGACGTACACGCCCGGCATGGAAATCTCCGGAGGGTCGCTTGGCCACGGGCTCTCCATCGCTGTAGGAATTGCCCTTGGCCTCCGGCATCGCGCTCCATCGGGAGAGGGCTCCAGTGCGAGGGTGTACAACTTCCTCTCCGACGGAGAACTCGACGAAGGATCCACGTGGGAAGCCGCCATGGGCGCGCACCACCATCAGTTGGGGAACCTCACTGCCATGGTGGACATCAACGCCCTGCAGGCGGACGGTAAGACCGACACGGTCCTCCGGACCGAACCCGTGACGGAGAAGTGGGAAGCTTTCGGCTGGTACACGCAGCGGGTGGACGGGAACGACGTCGGTGCGTTGCTGGCGGCGTTCGACAACGCAGCCGCCCAGGCCGCCGCCGTCGGACGTCCTTCCGTCATCTTGTGCGACACGAAGGTGGGGCGCGGAGTGCCGCTGCTCGAAGAACGTGAAAAGGCGCACTTCATGCGCATCGAAGAACACGAATGGCAGCTCTGCCGCGAGCAACTGACCGCAGGATCCAACGGGAGGGCCGGCCGATGAGCACCGTCACCGCTTTGAAAGGCGCAGCACCCAGGCTGAAAACGTCGGCCATGATCGCGTCCTTCGCGGACCCGGGCCAGAAGACTTCGTCGGCGCCTTTCGGCCATGCGTTGGTGAAGGCCGCCGAGGCTGACCCGCGAATCGTCGGACTCACCGCCGACCTGGGCAAATACACGGACATGCATATCTTCGCGAAGGCGTTCCCGGAGCGGTTTTTCCAGATGGGCATGGCCGAGCAGTTGCTCTTCGGTGCGGCGGCAGGCTTGGCCGAGACAGGTTTGATTCCGTTTGCCTCAACCTATTCCGTGTTCGCCGCGCGCCGGGCCTACGATTTCCTCTGCCTCGACATCGCCGAGCCGAACCTGAACGTGAACATCGTGGGCGGCCTCCCGGGCCTGACCACGGGCTACGGCCCCAGCCACCAGGCCACGGAGGACATGGCGATCTTCCGCGGAATGCCGAATCTGACCATCGTCGATCCGTGCGACTCCGTGGACATCGAACAGGCGGTGCCGCAGCTGGCCGCCAGCGACGGACCTACGTACCTGCGCCTTCTTCGCGGCAACGTCCCCACTGTGCTGGACGAGTATGACTACACCTTCGAACTCGGCAAGGCGAAGGTGCTTCGTGGTGGCAACGACGTCGTGTTTGTCTCCAGCGGGTTGATGACCATGCGCGCGCTGCAGGCAGCAGAGGCGCTCGCCGCGCACAAGGTGGATGTCGCCGTCGTGCACGCGCCCACCATCAAACCGTTCGACGCCGCCACCGTCCTGGCGGAACTGGACACCGACCGCCTGGCCGTCACGCTGGAGAACCACAGCGTGGTGGGCGGCTTGTTCGAAACCGTGGCCTCGGCAGTGGTCACAGCCGGGCTGGGCAAGCGCGTGGTTCCCGTTGCCCTGCCGGACGAGTTCCTCGACGCCGGTGCGCTGCCGACCCTGCACGAACGCTACGGACTGTCGGTGCAGCGGATCGTGGCAAAGGTCCTCGCGGAACTGGGCTGACCCGGTTCTTCAAAGAGGCGGGAGCGCGGAACAGGCATGAGCCGGTTCCGCGCTCCTGCCGTAAGATCAACAGTTAACACACCGACTGTAAACAGTCGACCACTGACATTGAGGACGGACATGATGGCCGGAGCAACAGCACCCCTTCTGGGACTGGAAAAGAAGAGCCTCCGCGAGCAGGCGCTCTCCGCCCTGCGCACCGCCATTACGAGCGGCGAGCTGGCGCCAGGACGGCATCTCGTAGAGACTGAGCTCTCGGACATGCTCCAGATCAGCCGCGGGACGCTCCGGGAAGCCCTGCGGCAACTCGAGCAAGAGGGCCTGCTGTCTGCAGGACCCCGCGGCCGGCTCTCCGTCCGCCACTTGGATGCCAAGGAAATCCGCGATATCTACTCAGTGCGGGCAGCCCTGGAGTCCCTCGCCGCGCGCACGCTCTGCGAGTTGGCGGACCGCCAACAGGTGATCACCTCGCTGCGTGCCGCCATCGACGCCATGGCCGCCGCGACCAAGGGAAGCCTTGAAGAACGGATCGAGTCCGATCTGGAATTCCACCGCACGATGTGCCGCCTCACCGGCAACGAGACCCTGCTCCATTCCTGGGAATCGCTGGAGGGATCCATCCGGATGTCCATCATGTTCGCCGGATTGGAAAAGGGCGTCAAGAACATGAGCGTCGAGCGTCACCACGACATCGTGGCCGCCATCGAGACCGGGGACGTATCCCTGGCCCGCAAGACCATCCTCGAGCACATGGACAGCGCTGCCGCGGAGCTGGTCGCTTAAGCGCCCGACGGCGGCGCCTGACTTTCACGGTGGCGGCACTTCGAGTGAGGGCGTCTCTGAACCTGTCGCCAGAGTGACGTTACATGTAACATTGATACCATGGCAGTTCGAGATCGGGTCAGTGACCGCCACTCCGATGACCAAGAGTTCATCGAGGCCGTGTCAGCGCCCTGGGACGGCGAGTGAACCGTGGAGAACTTTGGACTGTGGCCGGCGGCGTCTACGCCTCCAAGCCACGGCCGGCGCTTGTGATCCAGGATGACCGATTCGATGTCACCGATTCCGTCACGGTTCTTCCTCTGACAACAACCCTCATCGACGCACCTCTCCTTCGGGTCAGTGTCTCAGCTTCAGAGCTGTCCGGCTTGCGGCAGGAAAGCCGCGTGATGATCGACAAGTTGACGACGGTCCGGCGTTCCAACGTGCAAAGCCGTATCGGCCGTTTGACATCCGCACAGCTCGTAGAGATTGAAAGAGCTTTGCTAGTGTTCCTTGGACTTGCCGGGTAGCACATCGTCGGGTGGCGCCGACGGCGCTCGCCACATTTCCGTTGAGGGTCACTGCCAGTACCCCTCACGACAGAGACTCCCTCATCTTCTCCAGGGGCTGTTTCCTTAATCCATGACTCGCCCCGAAACCACTTTGCCGGCTCCGGTTCCTCCCTCGGCCACGGCCGATGCGCCACGGGCACGGCTCACGCTCATGATTGCGTCGCTGGGGTTCTTCCTCATCACCCTCGACATCCTGATCGTCAATGTCGCGCTCACCAGCATCGGCAAGGAACTCGGGGGCGGAACTGCCAGCCTCCAATGGGTGATCGACGGCTACACGCTGATGTTCGCCGCGTTGCTGCTGTTCGCGGGGAACTTGTCCGATCGGATCGGCGCGAAAAGGGCGCTCGGGTGGGGCATCGCACTGTTCCTTGTGGCGTCGGTCGCGTGCGCACTAGCGCCAACGTCGGGGGTCCTCATTGCCGCCCGTTTCCTCCAAGGAGGTGCGGCATCGATCATGCTGCCGGCGTCGATGGCGCTGATCCGGCAAGCGTTTCCCGATCCCCGCCGCCGCGCACATGCCCTCGGGATCTGGGCGGTCGGCGGGGCCGTGGCCGGAGCTGTGGGCCCACTTGTCGGTGGCCTTCTCACGACGCTGGACTGGCGGCTCGTCTTTGGCATCAACCTTCCCGTCTGCATCGCGATGCTGGTGCTCCTGGCTTCCGTTGCCACGTCCCCGCGACGGCCAACCCCATTCGACTGGGCCGGCCAGGCCGCGGCGATCGTTGCCCTGACCGCCTTGATGTACGGCCTCATTACGGGAGGAACCGAAGGCTTCGGCACGGCGCCCGTCATCGGAAGCCTGATACTGGCAGCCGTAAGCCTCGCGGCTTTCCTCTTGATCCAGGCGCGCGGCCGGCACCCGATGATGCCGCTTGAACTGTTTCGCTCCACTGGCATGAGAATCTCGCTCTCGGTGGGGTTCGCGTTCATGGTGGGCCACTTCGGCACGGTCTTTGTCGTCAGTCTCTTCCTCCAACAGCACCTCGGGCTAACACCACTTCAGGCCGGTTTCACGTTCCTTCCGTCGGCGGCGTTCAGTATCGTCGGCAACATCGTCAGCGGAACCCTCTCGAACCGCTTCGGGACGCGGGTGCCGGTGGTCGTCGGATTGACGTCCATGGTGGTGGGCCTCACCGCCATGCTTCTCACAGCGCCGCTGGGATCGCCGCTGCTCGTCGGTACTTTCCTGATTTTCACGGGTTCCGGCGGATCGATCGCGATGCCGCAGGTTACCGCCGTCGTGCTCGCGAGCGTGCCGAGCGAAAAGGCGGGCACGGCAAGCGCAGTCTTCAACACCTTCCGCCAAGTGGGCGGCGCCGTAGCCATCGCCGTCTTCGGCGCCCTCATCGCCGACCGCGGCAACTTCGTCCACGGGATGCAGACCAGCTTCATCATCGCGGCGTCGCTTCTCCTCCTCACCGCGCTCGCCAGCCTCTTCATCCACTCACCGGGCGCCGCCAAAGACTAAGAGCCGTCCCGCTAGTCACCCTCCCACGTAAGCCGCCAAATGCTCGCCGGTGAGGGTGGAGCGGGCTGCGACGAGATCGGCGGGAGTGCCCTCGAAAACGATCTGTCCGCCGTCGTGACCGGCGCCCGGGCCGAGGTCGATGATCCAGTCGGCATGCGCCATGACCGCCTGGTGGTGCTCGATGACGATGACAGACTTCCCGGAGTCCACGAGCCGGTCGAGCAAACCGAGCAGCTGTTCGACGTCGGCGAGGTGCAAGCCCGAGGTGGGCTCGTCGAGAATGAGCACGCCGCCCTTTTCGCCCATGTGGGTGGCCAGCTTGATCCGCTGCCGCTCGCCGCCGGAAAGGGTGGTGAGCGGCTGGCCGAGGCTGAGGTATCCGAGTCCGACGTCGGCCAGCCTCTGCAGGATCGCGTGGGCTGCGGGGATCCTGGATTCACCCGCGGAGAAGAACTCCTCGGCCTCTTTCACCGACATCGCCAACACCTCCGCGATGTTCCGGCCACCGAGGCGGTACTCGAGCACCGCTGCCTGGAACCTCTTGCCCTCGCATTCCTCGCACGGAGTGGCGACGGTGTCCATGAACCCGAGGTCGGTGTAGATGACGCCCGCGCCGTTGCAGGTGGGGCACGCTCCCTCGGAGTTCGCGCTGAACAGCGCCGGCTTCACGCCATTGGCCTTCGCGAACGCCTTGCGGATGGGCTCGAGCAGCCCGGTGTAGGTCGCGGGGTTGCTCCGCCGCGAGCCTTTGATGGCCCCTTGGTCAATCGAAACGACGCCGTCCCGCTTGGACAGCGAGCCATGGATCAACGAGCTCTTCCCTGAACCGGCGACGCCCGTGACCACAACCAGGACCCCGAGCGGAATGTCGATGTCGACGTCGCGCAGGTTGTTCTCGCTCGCGCCACGGATTTCCAGTGCGCCGGCGGATGTCCGCACCGTCTTCTTGAGGGTTGAGCGATCCTCGAGGTGACGCCCCGTGAGGGTGCCGCTGGAACGCAGCCCTTCGAGGGTGCCTTCAAAGACCACTTCGCCACCGGCGGTGCCCGCGCCGGGACCGAGGTCGACGACGTGGTCGGCGATCGCGATCGCTTCCGGCTTGTGCTCCACGACGAGCACGGTGTTGCCCTTGTCCCGCAGTTGCAGCAACAGCTTGTTCATGCGCTGGATGTCGTGCGGGTGCAAGCCGATCGTGGGCTCGTCGAAGACGTAGGTGACGTCGGTCAGCGAGGAGCCCAAGTGCCGGATCATCTTGGTGCGCTGCGCCTCGCCGCCGGAGAGCGTACCTGCCGGCCGGTCGAGGGAGAGATAGCCGAGTCCGATCTCAGCGAACGAGTCGAGGAGGTGCCGCAGCCCTTTGAGGAGCGGTGCCACCGACGGTTCGTCGAGACCGCGCACCCATTCAGCGAGGTCGCTGATCTGCATCGAGCACGCGTCGGCGATGCTGATTCCCTTGATCTTGGACGAGCGGGCCGCCTCGGTGAGCCGGGTGCCGTCGCACTCGGGACAGGTGGTGAAGGTGATGGCCCGCTCCACGAAGGCACGGATGTGCGGCTGCATTCCCTCCGGGTCCTTGGAAAGCATGGACTTCTGGATCTTCGGGATCAGGCCCTCGTACGTCAGGTTGATTCCCTCGACCTTGATCTTGGTGGGCTCCTTGTGGAGCAGGTCGTGGAGTTCCTTCTTCGTGTACTTGCCGATCGGCTTGTCCATGTCGAAGAATCCCGAGCCGCCGAAGATGCGGCCGTACCAGCCGTCCATGCTGTAGCCGGGTATGGTGAGCGCGCCCTCGGCAAGCGACTTGCTGGCGTCGTACAGCGCGGTGAGGTCGAAGTCGGTGACCGAGCCCCGCCCTTCGCAGCGCGGACACATGCCGCCGGTGATGCTGAAACTCCGCCGCTCCTTCGTCGTCGTGCCACCGCGCTCGAAAGTGACCGCTCCCGCGCCGGAAACCGAGGCGACGTTGAACGAGAACGCCTGGGGCGATCCGATGTGCGGTTGGCCAAGCCGGCTGAAGAGCATGCGCAGCATGGTGTTCGCATCAGTGGCGGTACCGACCGTTGAACGGGTGTTCGCGCCCATCCGCTCCTGGTCGACGATGATCGCCGTCGTGAGTCCTTCGAGCAGGTCCACATCCGGCCGCGCCATGGTCGGCATGAACCCCTGCACGAAGGTGCTGTACGTCTCGTTGATCATGCGCTGCGACTCCGCCGCGATCGTGGCGAACACCAGGGAACTCTTGCCCGAACCGGAGACGCCCGTGAACACCGTCAGCCGGCGCTTGGGCAGCTCGATGCTGATGTCCTTGAGGTTGTTCTCCCGCGCGCCCTGCACGCGAATCAGATCGTGGGTGTCGGCGGTATGCAGCTCTGGCGACTGCGTGTCCGTGCTCGTGGCCGTGCTCATCGTGTCTCCATCTGGTACGCGGGTCCGTCTTCGGTCTTGGTCGGCAAGTCTGGTTGGCTACTGAGGATCCTGAAGCAGTCCGAGGACGTTGCCGTCCGGGTCGGTCACGGTGGCCACCAGACGGCCGCCGCCGACGTCGCGGGCTGCTTCCTTCAGGGTGGCGCCAGCGGCAGTCACCTCGGCCAGCTTTGCTTCGATGTCCGAAACGTGCCAGTAGGCGACGGGTGAGGTCATGGCCTGCGGGCCGCCTCCCGGAACGAGCCCGATGTGCTGGCCCGCGACATCGAAGCCGACGTAATACGGCCCGTCGGCCTGCGGCGCTGTCCCGAGCAAAGCGGTGTACACCGCCTTCGCCGCGGCGAGGTCGGTCACGGGATGCAGCACGGTCTTGATTCCCTCGTTGGAAGAGTCACTCATGATCACTCCTGAAGTCATTAGTGGACGAAGCTGGCGTGGACGGTGTTGTCCATGACCGCCATTCTAGGCGCGGCCCGGGAGCCGCGCTTCTCCATTCCTGACCGGTCTTGTTCCGCGAGATTCGTTGTATGGACATCCCTGGTGAGTGGTGCCACCATGGCCGAATACGGGGGCCTGGCGCGCCGCGCCAGCGTAAAGCGAGGCTGGAGGAACCAATGCCGGAATCCGATCTCGAACTGATGGTGGAGAAATACCATCGAGCGCTCGATGCGTTCGTCAAGGGAGACCCGGAGCAGCAGAAGAAGCTGTTCTCAAAGCGCGACGACGTCACGCTCGCTAACCCGCTCGGCCCGCCTGCGCGGGGCTCGAGTGCGGTCGAGGCGACCATGGATCGGGCGTCTTCCCAACTGAGGGAGGGCGAGCCCATCAGATTCGAGCGAATCTCCGGGAACGCCGGCACGGAGCTTGCGTACATCGTCGAAATTGAATGGGCGCGGGCCAAGCTCGGCGGATCTGATGAGGTATCCCCGATACCCCTTCGAGTGACGACGATTTTCCGCCGGGAAGACGGCGAGTGGAAGGTCGTCCACCGTCACGCGGATCCCATACTTTCCCCGCGGCCGATCGAGTCGCTCGTCCAGAGCTAGTGTGGCCCAAGGTGCCGGATCAACGCGTCGAGGATCGGCACCTGCCCGCCCACCAATTTGGCGCGGGCTACGGTCTCCGTGGCCCAGATGGCGTCGTCGATCTCCGGGTAGCTTCGGATGACGCCTGATCCGCGCGGCCATTCGAGATCGAAGGTGTTGCTCACGATTCTCTCCGGGTCGAAGTCCGATTCCGCTGTGAAAACCGCCACGAGTTTGCCCGACGGTTGCCGGAAAATGCCCAGCTGGTGATAGTCGACGGCGGGAGCAGCAACGCCCATCTCCTCGGCGAATTCACGCTTGGCGGCTACCAGGGGATCCTCGTCTTCGAGGTATTCGCCTTTGGGAATGGACCAGGCGCGTGCATCCTTGTGCGCCCAGAAGGGTCCGCCCATGTGGGCTATCCAGAATTCCAATTCCGCCGCGGAATTCCGACGGTACAACAGAATGCCCGCGCTTCGAACTGTCATTTGCCCTCCCAGGCATAGGTTATCCGCCGGGTTCGGCGGCCGGAACCCGCAGCACGGCCATGGACTCAAGCAAATACGGCACCGGATCCGCCTCCGTCCCCGTGGCCCACTGCATCCACGCCTGGAAGGTCGCCCCGAGATAGGCGGCGCACAAATAGCCTGCCGCGCGTTCGCTGACGCCCTGCGCAACGAGGTAGATCCGTGCCCGGTCCCGCTGGGGAGCCAGGGCATCGTAGCTCCTGCTCGCCAGCTCCGGGTGCTCTGCGATCAGGCGCAGGCGCCCGCGCGTCACGGAAAGGTCCGGGATCGCCGAAACCCCGGCGATGGCGGCCGCCCGAAGTCCGGCGAGGATGCCGCCGTCGGAAGTGTCGCCGTCGGACTGCTCGGCTGTGCGAGCGGCCTCCAGCGCCCGGCCCGAGGCTTTCACCACCGGTTCCATGCCGCCCCACACAAGGTCAGCCTTGCTGGGGAAGTAGCGGTACAGGCTCTTCCGCCCGATTCCCGCCTCTCGTGCGATGTCCTCCATTGACGTCCGCTCGTAGCCGTTCTCGGCAAAAAGCCGGAGTGCGACGCCAGCCACGGCGTCCGGGTCAATCGTCGCCGGGCGGCCGGTGGTGCGCGCGACGGCGGGCTTCGTATGGTCTGAGGGCATCTTTCCAGTATCCACTCTTACATAATGACACGGAGTGTCATAAGGTGGATGGAAAGCCATCAACACGTTCGGGAGGAACAACATGGGCAACGAAGCTGCATGGCAGGAAGCCACCATCAATGGCCGTTTTGCCGGAAAAACGGTGATCATCACAGGGGCGGGCTCGGGCATCGGCCAGGCCACGGCCCTGCGCGTCGCGAAGGAAGGCGGCCGGGTCATCGCCGCCGACATCAGCAAGGAGCGCCTTGACGCCTTGGTGGAGGAAAACAGCGGCCTGGACCTGGTTCCTGTGGCCGGCGACATCTCCACGGAGGAGACCGTTGCCGCGGTTGTCGTCGCCGCCGAAGGCCGTGTGGACGCCCTCGCCAACATCGCCGGCATCATGGATAACTTCGCCCCGATCCACGAAGTGGACGACGCCATGTGGGAGCGCGTCTTCCGGATCAACGTCACCGCCCTTATGCGCCTGACGCGCGCCGTGGTGCCCTTGATGCTGGAGACCGGCACCGGCTCCGTGGTCAACGTCGCCTCCGAGGCCGGGCTGCGCGGCTCCGCCGCCGGCGCCAGCTACACGGCGTCGAAGCACGCCGTCGTCGGCCTTACCAAGAACTCGGCCGTGATGTACGGGCCGAAGGGGCTTCGCTTCAACGCCGTTGCCCCCGGGCCAACCATCACCAACATCGAGGCAACGTGGGGGTCCCAGTTGGCCGCCGAACGCCTCGGCCCACTCATGCAGGCCACTGTCCCCAACCCAGCGACAGCCGCGCAGTTGGCTGCGTCCATCACCTTCCTGCTCAGCGACGACGGCACCAACGTCAACGGCGCCATCCTCGCCTCCGACGGCGGCTGGTCGGCGCTGTAGGGCGGCTCAGCCGGTGTAGCCTTCCACCTGCTTTGGGGGCCGTGGTTTGGCCTCGTTCGGGTTCTCCCCGTATTGCCTCTTGGCCCGCCGTTGGCGCAGCAGGTCCCAGCTCTGATCCAGGTCCTGTTCGATGCGCTCCAGCCTTGCACGGTCGGGGGCGTGCGCAGGACCCGGCGGGGCCGCCTCTGCCTTCTCCCGGAGTTCCCGCTCCTCCTCCACAAGTGACTGGATGTGGTGCAGAATGCCCTGTTCGTCCATGGTTACCTCTTCCTGAACTAGCCGTTACCAGTCAGGTTAGTGAGCTGCGCTAGGCGTGAACAGAGGCCGTGTTCGCGGGAGCCATCCCGGCAATCTCCCGTTTGCGGAATACTTGGACGCAGATCCAGGATTTCCGCAAGCGAAGGCGGTGGTTGGCCGTGAACGGCGAAAACAGCGTGTTCAAGCGCCGGCTGGAGCGAGCCATGGAGTTGCGAAATATCCGCGCAACCGGCATGACGGCCGAAGAAGAAGCCGAACTGGAGGCTGCCGAGGAGGAAGAGCGTCGGAAGCGCAAGAAGGTGGACGACGCCGCGCGCGTGGAATACCTGATCCGCGATGCCATGGCGCAGGGGAAGTTCGA
Source organism: Arthrobacter sp. NPDC058127 (assembly GCF_042884555.1). NCBI lineage: Bacteria > Bacillati > Actinomycetota > Actinomycetes > Micrococcales > Micrococcaceae > Arthrobacter > Arthrobacter sp. NPDC058127. Next base: position 49,888 of record NZ_JBHVTT010000018.1, read on the forward strand.
CAACCTGAAGTACGCAGGCAAGCCGATCCCCGGGCTGGGGGAGCGTTACGATCCCGATTGGTGGGTCAAAGGCCTCATTCAGCGCGAACATCTCAGCGGACTTGGCCCGAAAGCCATTTTGCTCCGCACCGAGGATGCCGAACTGGATGCGAAGCTTGACGCCCTGCATTCGGAAAATCAGGTGCGCGAGCTGGTAGAGGACTTCAATGCCCGGGTCATTGACGCGCGGCGCCAACTCCAGGGCGGCCCTCCGGTGATCACGAAAACCCGCGACGTCGGCGTCGAGCTGGAACGCTGGCGCGAGCGCCGGGTGGCGGCTGCTGAGGCTGCCGAGAAAGCCGCTGCGGCGGCCGCCGCGCAGAAACGTGTCACCGAGCGGTCGTGGTGGCACCGTTTCTGGGGCACCCCCAGCTAGGGAACGCTTGGGAAACCCGGTAGTGGAATCCGGCCCGCGGCTCCACGCATCGACGTCGTCGTTGTCCGAGACAAGCCAGGCACCCGCGTTGTTGCCGAGGACGTCGTTGCGATGAATGTTCGCGGTGACCGCCCGGCCGGCACCTTAAATGTCAGACCCTCCCCCTAGCCTGAAAGTGTCAGGCAGCCGAGTGGCCTCGCATGGTTGAGGGGCAGGAATCCAGGAAGGGGGGCAGGCGTGGAAAACCGGGTGTTCGGAGCGGAAGGCGATGCGTGGGTTCCGGCCGTCAGCTTCACAGACCGGGAGGATTCGCCGCTGGTTGGCACCGTGAGCCTGCCGCTCGCATCCTTCCTCAGTGCCGACGATGCGCTCAGTGTTGTGGAATCGACCGACAGGCTCATTGCCTGGGCCACGGCCGTGAAGTATCAGGCCCTGGTCCGCGTTGAAGAAGTAATCGGTGAAGAATCCCCGAGGAGGCACGAGAGGCAGCCGGTACGGTTCGGTGGGGACGAGGCCCATGCCTTGGCTGTCTCCGAAGTGTCCACCGCCTGCGCCCTGACGGAGGGCACGGCCGCGCGCTTGCTGCATGATGCCGCGGATCTTGCTACGTCCCAGTGGGCAGTCCTCGAGGCGGTCGAGGCCGGGGAGATCTCCGAGATGCACGCCCGGATCATTCTCGACCAGGCCCGTTCCCTCCCGGCCGAGCACGCCGAAAAATTCGCTACCGTGGCCCTGCTGCGCACGCGGACGCGGCAGGGCCGGCGCCGCACGCCGTCAGAGTTCCGCGCTTGCCTGCGGCGGCTGCGGGAGCACGTGCACCCCGAAAGCATCATCGCCCGCAAAGAGTCTGCCCAGCGTGAGCGCGGCGTGTGGTTCACAGCCGAGCCGGACGGCATGTGCACGTTGTCCGCGTTCCTCACGGCGGAGGTCGGGATGGCCATTTACAACGGCCTCGACCATGATGCGCGGCAGGCCAGTGCGCGGGCTGCGGAGCTTGGAGATCTTCCGGGGCCGCACCCTACGTCCGATTTTGGTGCCGCCCTCGATTCCCGCACGCTGTCGGAGCTCCGCGCGGATGCGCTGGCCTACCGCCTCTTTGGTGGATCTGACCGGCTTTTGAGTGGATCAGGCGAGCTGCTTGGCGGATCTGACGTGCCCGAATCCGGGGCATTCCGCGCCGAGGTCGTGGTAACCATTCCCGTTGGATCCGTCTTTGGCGGCAGCATCGTGCCCGACGGTGGCGAGTTCGAAACAGCTGAACTCGAAGGATACGGACCAATAGACGCTGCAACGGCCCGGCGCATGGCGGCCCTTGCGCCAACGTGGCAACGGCTGTTCACGGACTGCACCAGCGGCCAGGTCCTGGGTGTGGGGCGCACGGCCTACCGTCCACCGAAGGCGCTTCGCCGGTACCTGCAGTGCCGTGACGGGACCTGCCGGTTCCCCGGGTGCACGCGGAGGGTTGTCGTTTGCGAACCCGACCACATCACCGAGTGGCAGGATGGCGGCACCACTGACGCCGACAACCTTGCAATGCTCTGCCGAAAGCACCACGCGCTGAAGTCCATAGGCGCCTGGAGCTATAGACAGTCCTCACCAACCGGCGACCTCGAGTGGAAGTCGCCCCTCCGTCGGCAATACAGGACCGAGGCGGCAGATGTTGGCAGGACGGTCCATTTGCTCCAGCGGCCAGAACCCCCGCCTTTCTAGGGCGGGGCCTGCAGTGGTGCGGTTTGGGTGGCACGGTTTGGGCGCCGTAAGTTCTGCGTGTCCTCGGGTTGTGCCATGGGTGACAAGTGCAGGCCTGCTAACTGCCACCGTTCGTCCTCCCTGACCATGATCTGCGTAACGCGGAACTGGCCGTTGGACGGTTGTCCGCGGTAGGCGGACTGTTGGTGCTGGACCCGGATGAGGCGGCGCTTGCCCAAAGAAAGCTGAGTTCTTCGAGGTCGGGATGGTATTCATTCATGGCTGGTTCCCTTTCTCCTGGTGTTGAACGCCGGCGTTCCCGCCAGCCGGCCGCCGTCGACGGCGAGCACGGTTCCGGTGACGAACGACGACTGCTCCGAGCAAAGCCAGACGGCGGCAGCGGCAACCTCGGCCGTGGAGCCGATGCGTCCCAGCGGCACGGCGGCGGCGACGCGGTCCTGGGCCGCTTGGCCCGCCCCTGCGAGTCGCTCGGTGAGGATGGGGCCGGGAGCGATCGCGTTGACCCTGATCCCCTGGGAGGCGTAGTCGAGCGCGGCCACCCGGGTCAGGCCACCGACGCCGAACTTGCTCGCCACGTAGCCGCTCATGCCGGCAACGCCCTGTTCGCCCGCGGTGGAGGACATGTTGACGATCGCCCCGCCGTCTCCGCTTTCCAGCATGAGCTCGATTTCGTATTTCAGGCAGAGGAACACTCCGCGCAGGTTGACCGAAATCGCGCTGTCGAACTCCTCGCTCGCCCACTCGGCCAGGGGCGCGGGGATCCGCCCGCCGCCTGCGGCGTTGTTGACCGCGGCGTCGAGCCGTCCGAAGCGGTCCCGGATCTGTGCGATTAGGGCTTTCACCGAGTCCTCATCGCCCACATCCACGGCTATGGCCACCGCTTTTCCGCCGCCCGAAGTGATGTTGGCGAGCTGCTGTGACAGGCTTGCGCTGTCGCGCGAAGCAAGGACGACGTCCGCTCCGGCGCGAGCCAGCGCAGTTGCGATCTCCGCACCGATTCCGCGGCTCGCTCCGGTGACGAGCGCGACCTTGCCGGACAGCGGCCGGGTGGGATCCGACGTCGTCATGGCGTTGTCCGGCTCGTGTGCGGCGCGTGCGCCCGTGGCTCTTGGTTCGCGGCTGCCCGGTTGCGGGGGAGCAGGAAGCCTGCGGCAACCAGCCAGAGCAGCCCGCCGAAGCGTCCGATCGGCAGTAGGAACTGAAGAGGCTCGATCGCCATCGACAGGAAGCTCAACTCGGACAGTGCGGCAATGACAAGGCCGGTCCAAGCCAGCCAACGGGGCATGAAGCCAAGGATCAGGGCCGGGACGGCAATTCCCGCCATGAGCAGGCCGGTCCCGACGACGAAGCCGACCCCTCCCGTGATGAACGCGAGGAAGTCGAGCGCGTGGGTGAGCGTCACATCGGTGGTGATTTCCGGCCGGCTCAGCAGCCACGTCACGGAACCCGACAACATCAGGAAGATGGCCGCGCTGACGCCGCCAAAGAAGCCAATTGCCGGTCCGGGAACACGCACGCCAAGCCGGAGCTGCCGGGCGTAGACGGTGGCCGCATAGATTCCCAATGGCACTGCGGAGCCGAATTGGAGCATGCCGCCGAGCCGCGTCGCAGCGACGTTTTGCTGGAAGAACGCGGCCACCTGCCCCGCCGGGGCAAAGGGCGAGACGAACGCCTGGCCGCCGGTCAGGACTGCGGACGTGATGAGGCTGGCGAGGAAAATGCCCAGGCTGACGAGGGCAAGAACGCCGGGGTGTGGGCCGCCTGACCGGGCTGGACGGCCTTCATCGGGAATCGAACGACTACTCATGGCTGAACCTTTCTAGCAGTGGCAGGACTTTCGTAATTGCATCACTACTGAAATGGTTCACCTCTGGAATTATTCTGTCAAGCATGTATTCTGAAGACATGGACTTAGCCACACCGGGCCGGCCGAGACGGACCGCATTTCTCTTGTCGCAGCTAGGCGCCGCGGCATCGTCCCGCTTTGCGGACCGCACACGGGATATCGGGCTCACGCCCAGCGACGCCGGTGTCATCCGCCTGATCGGTCGCGCCCCCGGGTTGAGCCAGCGCTCCCTTGCGGACAGGCTCGGTGCCGTCCCCAGCCGGGTGGTTTCACTCATCGACTCGCTGCAGGAGCGCGGCCTGGTGGAGAGGATGCGCAGCAGTACGGATCGGCGGAACTATGAACTGCACCTCACGGAGGCCGGCAAGCGCGTGCTGGGGGAACTTCACGGGATTGCCGAACAGCATGAAGCGGAGCTGCTGGCCCCACTGAACGACGAACAGATCACGCAACTTGGCGAGCTGCTCGCGCAGCTCGCCAACGGCCACGGGCTGGACAGGGACCTCCACCGCGATGTCGGCCGCCAGTCCGGACGCGATGTCGGAGCTGACGGCGGACCTGAGCGGGCACGAAAGGTCTGAGCGGCTACAGCACCACCTCGTGGCCTGTCCTGCTGGACTCGTAGATCGCAGAGATGATCTTGATGAGCTCAAGGCCGTGGGTGGCCGGAGCGGCCTCGGCGGCATCGCCCCGGGCAGTAGCCAGGAACTGCTCCACCTCATTGCGGTATGCCACAGTGCTAAAAGTCGGCGAATCCAGCACGGGCGAAATATCCAGCAGCGTGTCGTGCTGTTCGGTGAAGATTTCCAGCGTCGGCTCCAGCTGCGCGCCGCCTTTGTCTCCGAAGATTTGGACCTTGGTTTCATCCGCGCCGTGCATTGAGTAGCTGGTGTCGAAATGCATCACTGCGCCATTGCTGAACTTGATCAGTGCTGTGGCAAGATCCTCGACGGGGTCCGCCGGGGGTCGTGCCGGATCGAAATCGGCGGAGAGATACCGGCTGAAGTTCGAGATATTGTTCCGTGCACCGATCTTGTGGAAGACGGTCCCAGAGACCGAAGCCACGGAGGGGCAGCCCATGAGCCACCAGCAAATGTCGATGAAATGGACGCCCAAGTCGATGAGCGGACCTCCGCCGGACAAGGCTTTGTCGGCGAACCAGCCGCCGGGATTTCCTACCCGGCGCAGGCAAGTGGCCTTGGCGTAGTAGATCTGCCCGAGGTCGCCGGCGTCGATGAAGCGCTTGAGTACCTCGGCGTTGGGCGAGAAACGGCGGACATACGCTACCTGCAAGACGGCCGCACTCCGCTGGGAGGCAGCAGCAACAGCCAAAGCCTCCTCCAGGGAGGCCGTCATGGGCTTCTCGACCAGTACATGTTTGCCGGCCTCGAGCGCCGCAATCACGATTTCGGCGTGCGTGTCATTGCGCGTGCAGATGCTGACGGCGTCGATCTCGGGATCGGCCAGGAGCTCCTTGTAGTCCGTGAAGACCTTGACCGCTCCGTATTCCGCGGCCCGGCTCCCGGCACGCACAGCGTCGATGTCGCAGACAGCCACCAGGTGCGCCGACGGCGAATCACGGTATGCGTCCAGGTGCATGTCCGAGATTGTCCCCAGCCCGATGACCCCAACGTTCAATGCCCCCATGTCAGCAGCCCTCCCACAATGCGGCGGCGTTGCGCAGCGATTCGGGCGCCGCCGTGAGGCAGTCCTCGCGGCCCTCGTATTCCACCGAACACGGTCCGCTGAAACCGAAGTCCTTGATCAGGCGAAGGACACGCGGCAGGTCCATGTCCCCGAGTCCGAACACGGAGCCCTGGATATGGTCACCTGCCAGCGTTTGCAGCCAGCCGTCGCCGGGGTTTCGCTTCCGGCGGTAGAAATCCTTCAGATGCACCACAGACGCGTAGGGGATGAGTTTGGCGACGGCCGATTCCGGCACCTCATCGACGCACAGGAAGTTGCCGATGTCCAAGGTGATCTTGAAATTGTCGCGGTCCACCGCGTGCACCAACTGCAGCAACCGTTCGCTGACGTTGAAGGCCATGCCGTGGTTTTCCACGCTGGTGGTGATTCCCAGGGTTGCCGCGTAGTCGGCGAGTTCCCTGGATGCAGGGACCACCTTCTCCAGGGCATCCCGGTATTCGATGTATGAGGCGGGGCGCCAGGCCCACGGGACAACATCGTGGCGGAAGCGGCTGATCCCCATCCGGTGGGCCGTGTCCAAGTGCGTCTTCACCCGGGCGATTTCAGCCGCCGCGTCGGCGCCAAGGAAATCCGCACCCACCACATAGTTGACCAAGGCGATCCCGGACGCCTCTGCACGCTCGCGCAGCCCTTCGGCTGCCCCCTGGTCCGCGGAAAGGTCCACGCCCAGTCCGGCCTCGGCCACTTCGAGATGGCCGGCCTGATGGGATGCCGCCCAGCCCGGCAGGTCCAAAAGGCCCACCCGGCCGTCAGCCAAGGCTCCCGCCAAACTGTACGTACTCAGCCCAATCTGCATTGTTCGATCCTCTTCCGTGGAGTCCGCGTGCCGTCACTTGCGAGCCCACGTTAGGCAGGATTCCGGGCGAAAAGGGCTGGTTGAACTTCATTCGGCATTGAACTTTCGCGGCCGCGCCCCGGTCCCGCAGCGAACCTCAATATCGTGGCAGGCATGATGGAAAAGAAGCCCCGGATCCTCATTACCGGAATCGCCCTCGAGGCCAGCACCTATTCCCCCGCCCGGACCCGCATGCAGGACTTTGTCCGGCGGGATGGCCAGGAGATCTTGGACCAGTACCCCTTTTTCGCCCCGGACCATCCGGTGCGCGAGGCGGCCGATTGGCTGCCGCTTGTCCACTTCCGTTCCATCCCGGGCGGGGCTGTCCCCTCCGCGGACTATGCCGAGATGAAACGGACGATTCTTTCCGCTGTGGCGGATGCGTTGTACGCAGGCCCCGTGGACGGGCTCTATTTCGACATCCACGGTGCCATGAACGTTGAAGGCCTCGACGATCCCGAGGGTGATTTGCTCCTTGCCCTGCGCGGTCTGATCGGCCCGGACGTGCTGGTGTCCAGCGGCATGGACTTGCACGGCAACGTTTCCTGGACTTTGGCGCACCAACTCGATATCCCCAGTTGCTACCGCATGGCCCCGCACGAGGACTGGCTGGAAACCAAGGAACGCGCCGCCGTGAACCTGTTGGAGCGATTGGCATTACCGGAGGCCGCCCGCCGCCCCATCAAGGCCTGGGTTCCGGTCCCCATCCTGCTGCCCGGGGAAAAGACCAGCACCCGATTGGAACCGGCAAAGTCGCTATATGAGGAGGTCGGGGTGATCGCCGGGCGGCCCGGCGTGCTCGACGCCGCGCTGTGGATCGGTTATGCCTGGGCAGACGAGCCGCGCAACCGGGCCGTGGTGATGGTCACGGGTGATGACGCCGACGCCGTCGCACGCCATGCGAGCGGGCTCGCCGTCGAGATGTGGAACCGGCGGGACGAGTTCCGTTTCGTGGCGCCCTCGGCGCCGCTCGCTGAATGCCTCGCGGCAGCGGAGGCGAGCACGAAGCGGCCGTATTTCATCAGCGATTCCGGGGACAATCCCACGGCCGGGGGAGCCGGTGACGTCACTTGGACCCTGCACAAACTCCTTGGGCACCCACCCATCGCCGCCGGAACGATGCAGGCAATCTACGCTTCGATCCCGGATCCCGCCGCGGTGGACGCGTGCATCGGCGCCGGCGTCGGTGGATCCGTCTCGGTGGACGTGGGCGCCCGCGTGGACGGCACACAGTCCGGTCCGGCGAGGCTGGACGGCATTGTGGAGCACCTGGCTCAGGGCGACCCTGTGGCCATTGACGAGGCCGTCATCCGCGTTGGCGGGCTGCGCGTCATCGTGACCCGGCGGCGCAAGCCGTATCACCTGGAATCGGACTTCCTCCGGAACGGCTTGGATGCCCGGACAGCCGACGTTGTGGTGGTCAAGATCGGCTACCTCGAGCCAGAGCTCTTCGACATGGCCGCGGACTGGATGTTGGCGCTCACTCCAGGCGGGGTGGACCAGGACCTGCACCGGCTGGGCCACCGCAGGATAGCGCGGCCCATGTTCCCGTTCGACGACGGCGGTGCAGCGCCCGACCTGACCGCACGGTTGGTACCCGCGTCGAACCAGCCGGCGGGCGTCGAGCGCTGAGGGGCGGGCCGCGTGCGTCCGGGCTCCAAATCGGACCCAAACTAAGTTCGATTCTGAACTAAGTTAGAGGCCCTTCCGAAGCATCATTCCTCCATGATTTCGTTTCCTGCATGGTCAATCGACCCTGTGAGTTCAAAGTGGAGGAAGCGATGAAAGAACTTAGTCGACGTGGTTTGCTCGGTCTGGGCGGAGCCCTGGGTGCCGCAGCCTTGCTGTCCGCATGTGGCGAGGCCTCGGGCTCCGCCTCTTCGGACAGCCTCTCCACTCCGGCAAAGCTGCGGGTCTGGTTCATGAAGGACTCCGTGTCGGACAAGGCCCAGGCGTGGCTCAAGCAGGAGTTCGAAAACAAGTTCCAGGGATCCACCCTCACCATCGAGCAGCAGGAGTGGGATGGCATCGTCCCGAAGCTCCAGACGGCCCTTGCCAGCCCCGAATCGACGCCGGACATCATCGAACTCGGCAACACCCAGGCGCCCACCTTCTGTGCGGTAGGAGCATTGGCCGATCTGAGCGGCATGAAGGAAGAGCTGGGCGGTGCGAATCTGACCAAATCGCTCGTGGAACTCGGCAGCTTCGAGAACAAGATGTACGCCGCCCCCTTCTACGCGGGAAGCCGGATCGTGTTCTACCGGAAGGACATGTTCCAGAAGCTCGGGCTCGCGATACCGAAGACCATTGACGAGCTGACCGCCGTCGCAACGAAGATCCAGACCGGCAACCCCGAGAAGAACGCACACTTTTCCGGGATGTTTCTGCCCGGGATTTCCTCACAATCCGCGTTCGCTTGGGTCTTCAGCAATGGCGGGCGGCTGGCCGTGCAGAAGGACGGGAAATGGGAAGGCAGCTTATCCTCGCCGGAAAGCCAGAAAGCCATCGCCCAGCTCCAGCAACTGTGGACGACCGGCTCCACCACCGGGACCATCACGGATTCGACCATCGGTTCCCAGCCGTACACCGCCTTCAACACGGGCGAGGCGGGAATGTTCTTCGGCTTCAACTTCCATCTGAAGAAGATCAAGAAGGAACTCCTGGACGCCGGCAAGGTGGGGTACTTCAACTTCCCGTCGCCTAAGGGCGACGCCGTGGGCAATCCTTTTGCCGGCGGCTCCAATGTGGCCATCTCGAACAACAGCAAGGCGCGGGGGCTGGCCAAGGAGGCCCTCAAACTCATCTTCAGCAAGCCGTTCCAGGAGTTCTTCGCGACCGAGGGAGGCTGGGTCCCGGGAAACCTGAACTACGCCGCGGCCCTCGGGCAGGACGAATTGTCCAAGGTCACCATCGAGGCCGTCAGGAATTCCGTGGGCACCCCGGCAGCAAAGAACTGGGCATTGGTGGAGAGCGCCAAGGTGGTTGACGACTTCTTCGTGGCCATGGGCGCGCTGAAGGATCCCGTGGGGCTGGCCAAGACGGCCGACGCCAAAATGACGGAAATCCTCAACAGCAAGTAGGCCCGGCGGGAAGCAGAAAGGACCGAAGCCATGACCGTAACCAGTACGCGTGCGAAGCCGGAAGGGACCCTGCCCGACCGGACTGAACCAGCGGCCCCCAGGAAACGCAGGCGCAACCCCCTGCCGTACATCCTTCTGCTTCCCGCGGTGCTCATTGTCCTGGTGGATATGGGCTACCCGTTGCTCCGCCAAATCACCATGGCGTTCCAGCACTTTTCCCTTGAGCAACAGTTCGGCAAACCCGCGGAATTCGTCGGGCTCGACAATTTCACCCGGGTGCTCGGCGATTCGGCATTCTGGCTCACCCTGGGTAGGTCCCTTGCCTTCTGCCTTGTGTGTGCCGCCCTGACAATGGCCATCGGGATCGGAGGCGCGCTTCTGCTCACCAAACTCTCGCGCCCGGTCTCCGTCTTCGTCCAGGCCGCCATGCTGCTGGCCTGGGCGATGCCCGTGTTGTCCTCGCTCCAAGTGTTCCAATGGATCTTCGATTCCAGGTCCGGGGTGGTCGACTGGACACTGGCCGGACTGGGAATGCAAGGGATGGCTGGCTACAACTGGTTTTCCAATCCCCTGACCTTCTTCGCGGTAGCGGCCATCCTGGTCATCTGGATGAGCGTGCCGCTGGTGGTCTTCATGGTCTACGCATCGGTCACCCAGATCGATGAGTCCATGCTGGAGGCCTCAACTCTCGATGGTGCCAACGGCTGGAAGCAATTCCGGGAAATCACCGTTCCCACCATCGCCCCGGTTCTCCTGCTGGTCACGATCCTTGAAATCATCTGGGACCTGCGGGTCTTTACGCAGATCTTCATCCTGCAGAAAAACGGCGGCATCACCGAGCAGACCAACGTCCTTGGCACATACGTCTACCAGGTGGGCTTGTCCGGCGGAGACTACGGTGTGGCTTCCGCGACCGCCCTGATCATGCTGCTGATCACGTTGCTCCTCACTTGGCGTTATGTCACCCAATTCCTGAAGCAGGGAGAAGTCTGAATGGCCCTCAAACCCAGCCCCGTCCGCCGCTCGGCGGCCAACATCACCGGCCTGGTCTTCGGGCTGCTGTGGATTTTCCCGGTCTACTGGTTGGTCAACAATTCGCTCGTCACGGACGACGCCTTGCAGTCCCGCACGCCGTCGTTCCTGCCGCTCGACTTTACTTGGGCGCACTACGAAACAGTGCTCCACGACAGCCGCTTCTGGTCCGCCCTGCGGATGAGCTTCGGGGTTGCCCTGATTGTGGTGGTGGCCGCATTGCTTTTCGCCTTCTTCGCGAGCATGGCGCTCAGCCGCTTTCGATTCAAGGGCCGCAAGATCATCATCATCTCGGTGCTCGTGATCCAGATGATCCCTGCTGAAGCCATGTTCATTTCCCAGTACAAGATGATCGACAGCTGGCACCTGCTCAACTCCGTGCTCGGCCTGAGCCTGCTGTACGTCGGGGCGTCCGTGCCTTTCACTATCTGGATGCTCAAGGGATTTGTTGACGGGGTCCCTGTGGAGCTCGAAGAGTCAGCGATGATTGACGGTTGCTCCCGAATGGGCGCATTCTTCCGGGTGACCTTTCCGCTACTGGGCTCCGGACTGGTGGCCTCCGGAATCTTCGCCTTCTTGGCCGCATGGAACGAATACACATTGGCGCTGGTACTGCTGAGCAGCGACAACAGCAAGACCCTCCCGCTGTGGATCCAAGGCTTCAGCGGCCAGAACCAGGCCACGGACTGGGGTGGGATCATGGCCGGGTCCACCCTCATGGCGCTACCGGTGATCATTCTCTTCGTCATCGTCCAGAAGAAGATGGCCCAGGGCCTCGTTGCCGGTGCGGTGAAAGGCTGACATGCAGTTGAGTGTTCAAACCGCCGGTTCCCCTCCGACGTCGTTGATTCCGGGACCGGGCGCTCCGGTGATGGTTTTCGACGTTGGCGGCACCGACCTCAAATACGGCGTCGTGGACTCCACGGGCCGCTTCGCACACCAGGGAAGCACACCAACGGCAATTGGTTCGCAGGAGAAATTCCTGGACCAGCTTTCCGGCCTGGTCGCCACCTACCAGGCTGGGCCCCGGGAGCAGCGACCGCAGGCAATCGCCGTCAACGCGCCGGGGATTGTGGATGCGAGCACCGGCGTTGTGGTCTCCGCAGTGAACCTGGGCTGGAGCGACTTCGCACTCTCCTCGGCTTTGGAAGCGCGCGTCGGACTTCCTGTGGTGCTCGGCAACGATGTGCAGATGGCCGGTTTGGCGGAGCACCGTCTGGGGGCAGCGAAGGGGCTGCGGAACGCCCTGGTGTTGGTCATCGGCACCGGGATCGCCAGCGCGGTCATCCTGGACGGTGAGGTGTACGACGGCGACGGGTACGCCGGAGAAATCGGCCACGCCCGCATGGAACCACTCACGAGCACCGTGGCCATCCTGTGCACGTGCGGCGCGTCAGGATGCCTGCAGACGGTGTCCTCAGCCTCGGCCATCGCACGCAACTATGCAGCCGTCTCCGGCACCCCCGTTGTTGGCGCGAAGGAAGTGATGGACGCCGCAGCAGCGGGTGACCCGGCCGCCGTCGGGGTCCTGAACCAGGCATATGACGGGCTCGCGCTGGCGATCGCGCAGAGCGTCGCACTCCTGGCGCCGCAGGCCGTCATCTTCGGCGGTGGCCTGTCCAATGCCGGCGACGCGCTCCTTCGCCCGGTAGCGGAGCGGCTGGACTCCATCCTGAGTTTCCACCGCAGGCCCCGGCTCCTGCCTGCGCGGTTCGGCTCTTCGGCGGGACTTCTCGGCGGCGCAGTGCAGGCCCGTCGGCTACTCTGCAAAGAGCAGCCCAACGGCGGGCAGCAGACACCGAGCCCCTGGAGGGACTGACTTTGGGTTACAAGCCTTCCTATGCCAAGACCGTCAAAAGAACCGGTCCCCGGGACATCGCGCTGACTGAATACTCCTCCAGCATCCTGTCCATGATCGCGAGCGGCCGGGCGACGTCGCGCGCCGACCTCGCGCGCACCCTGAACCTTGCCCCATCCACCATCACCATCAAGGTGAACGAGCTGATGGAAGCCGGGCTCATCAGCGAGAGCGGCTCAGGTTCGGCGACCGGAGGCCGGAGGCCAACGCTCCTGGAACTGGTCCCGGATGCGGGGTTCATCCTGGCGGCGGATTTGGGCGCCCATCATTTGTGGGTCGGCAAGCTGAACCTCTCAGGCAATCTGCTTGTCTCCGAAATCAGGACCATCGACATCAACGACGGCCCCGAAGTGGTTCTGCCCCAGGCCGCCGCGATGATGCGTGCCCTGAGCGATCCGGCCGTCGACCCTCCGCTGCGCGGCGTAGGGATGTCCTTGCCCGGACCGGTCAACTTTGCCTTGGGTGCGCTCGACTCGCCGTCCAGAATGCGCGGCTGGCACGAGTTCAAGGTCCGGAACTGGCTTGCCGAGGAATTCGGGACTTTGGCGGTAGTGGACAACGACGCCAACATGATGGCTTTGGGTGAGCACACGCTGCGCCAGCGGGAATCACCCGATTCCAAAGTCCGGCAGAACACGCTGTTCCTCAAAGCAGGGGCCGCGATCGGCTGCGGGCTCATCATTGACGGACAGGTCTACCGGGGCGCCACGGGAGCGGCCGGAGACATCGCCCACGTGCAGATCCCGGCCGCGGGCGATGCGCCATGCTCTTGCGGCAACCGCGGCTGCCTGGAGACGGTGGCCAGCGGGTCCGCCATCATCCGCGACCTGGCCGCCGTCGGGATCGATGCCGCGGACGTCAACGACATCGTCCTGCAGGTCAACAACGGCGACCCGCACACCACGACGCGAGTCCGCACTGCGGGCCGGATTTTGGGGCAGACCCTCAGCATCGTGGTGAATTTCGTGAACCCGGATGTGGTGGTGCTGGGCGGCGGACTTTCCCAATTGGAGCCGTATGTCGCCGCTGTGCGCTCGCAGCTCTACGAAAGCTGCCACCCGCTCGCCACCAAGAACATCGTGATCGAAGCCTCGCTCGCCGGTTCGCAAGCAGGCCTGCTAGGCGCGGGGCAGCTATGCCTGCGCACCGTGCTGGCCTCGTGAACATTCGGCCCGTCCGACGGAGGAACCATGAAGATTGAAATATGCGTGCAGGACCTGGACGGTGTTCGCTGTGCCATCGAAGCCGGCGCGGACCGCGTCGAGCTCTGTTCAGCGCTTGAGGCCGGCGGCCTTACCCCGAGCGCCGGCCTCGTTGAGGCAGCCGCTGGGCTCGCGCGCGACGCCGGTCGCCAGGATTTCGTCCACGTGCTCATCCGCCCGCGGCCGGGTGGCTTTGTCTATACACCTACCGAGATCGAGGTCATGAGGCGGGATGTCCGGCAGTCGCTTTCCCTCGGTGCCGACGGGGTCGTCGTCGGATTACTGACCGCGTCGGGCGACGTCGACGTCGCTGGCGCCGGGGCGCTGATCGATGCCGCGGGCGGGACCTTCGTCACGTTCCACCGCGCGGTGGATGCGGCCCGGGATCCGCTTCAAGCAGTGGACGACGCCGCCCGGCTGGGTGCGCAGCGCATTCTCACCTCGGGTGCAGCCCGGGCCGCTGGCGACGGTATTGACATGCTCAAACGCATGGTTGCGGCCCTCCCCACTGACGTTTCCGTCATGGCCGGCGGCGGCGTCACTGAGCGGGCCATACCCGCGCTTTTGGCCACGGGAATCCGTGACATACACTTCTCTGGCCGTAAGCTCATGGTCGATTCCGCTCCGTCCGGGCCAGGCGGCGGGGATGGGATACGCTCAGTCACGCATCCGGCCACAGTGGAGCGGATGGTCAAGGCGATGCGCACAGCGGAGGCAATGACGCACATGCGCTGATTTTTGCCACATTGTGGGGAATAGCAGCCGCATGGTGTATGTTGCACATTCGCCAGCAAATATACAAGAGAAGAGATAACCCCAGGTGGCAACCGATTACGACGAACTCCGCTCCGACGTCGCGGAATCCCAAAGCACGTCACTTCAGGCCCTGCAGTCTGCCAATGCTCCGGACGCCCGCAGCGTTGTACGGGAGCTGGACGAAGCCGATGCTTTTGAAGGCAACGAGGTACCAGGCGGCGAATTCGTGGCCGAGGAACTGATCATTGCGGTCGTTCCCCAGAAGGAAGACGAGTTCACGTGCTACTCGTGTTTCCTCGTCCGTCACCGCTCCCAGATTGCCCGTGAAAAGAACGGCCACGCCTACTGCGTAGAGTGCGAGGGCTGAGCCTCTGAGGCTCAGATCCGTCCCTCACAGTCCCGTCCCCGAGAGTTGCGTTCATCACAGGGGATTCAAGCGCTTCTTCTTGGCGAGCTTTTCATAGCGGGCCTCGGAGTCCGCGGCTCGCTGCTCTTCGGCAGCGAGCAGGGGGCCATAAGGCGAGTTGTCCTCCACCGATCCGCCGGTATCGTTTGCGAGGCGGAGCAGCACCGAGCGGCTCACGACGCTGTCCTGGTGCTCTCCTAGGATCTTCTGGATCTTCTGGGCGTTACGCGCCAGCTTCACGGCGGGCTTCCCATGAACGTCTTGCAATGCTTCGGCTGCATGGCGCAGGCGTTTGGCGTCTTTGCGGACCTGATGCAGTGCCGCGTCGTTTTCGTCGCCGCTGTTCCGGGCCACTGCCTTCTGGGACCGGCGCAACCGTTTGATCGCTTTTCCGGCCAGCTTGGCCGTGACGGGACGGGCCTTCTTCCCGGCACGAGGCCTTACGGGAGGCTCGTCGCGGAACTCCTCAAGCGCGTCCAGGAGCCGGAAATACCGTTTCGTTCCCAAGGAGCGGAGCATCTGGCGATACCCGGAGTTGAAGGCGGCCTCGAGTTCGTCATTGATCTTGGTGGCAGCTGGGGCGGGTACCAAGCCGTCGGGTTGCTCATTCATCAGTTCCCCGATCCGGTCGCGCAGCACCTCGGCATCCCGGGCCTTGCCCAGGACCTTGCTCAGCCATTTCAGTTCGGCCTTGAGCTGATCCCCGGCGTCGGCGTCGAAGAGCTTGCCATACGTGGACAAGGTCGAGCGCAGCCTGCGGGTGGCCGAGCGCATGCGGTGAACGGCGTCGTCGAGGCCTTGCCGGACTCCGGAGTCCAGTGCGGTGATTTCGGCGATCTGCGCGGCAACGTAGGCAACTATTGCGTCTCCGGCAGAACCCTTCGGACGGGCTTTTGGTGGCGTCGGCACAGCGGCTGGCCAGGCCGTTCCGAATGCGCGGGCAAGCTTGGAAGCATGCCCTGAGGGGGTTGCGCCGGCCCCTGACAAGACGCGCTCCGCACTCTCGAACAGCGCTTCATCGCCGTGGACCAGCTCGATTTCCCATTCCCGCCATCGCCTCTCCAATTGCCTTGGGTGCAAGGTCTCGGCTGTCACGTGGTCATCCACGAAGTCGGCCAGGGTGACGTCTTCGCTTCCGTGCAGGCGATGCAAAGTGCGGCGGGTATGGATCCGGGCCACGGGCCTGAGCTCTTCGCCGCGGGTGAAGACGATGAGCCTCTCCGCCAGTTCCTCGGGGACGATCTCGGGCTGCCCCAGCGGCGCCTGGATCTCCACACGGGTGTCCCGGTCTGCGGGCA
The DNA here is from genome assembly GCF_042884555.1 of Arthrobacter sp. NPDC058127. Lineage (NCBI taxonomy): Bacteria > Bacillati > Actinomycetota > Actinomycetes > Micrococcales > Micrococcaceae > Arthrobacter > Arthrobacter sp. NPDC058127. Next base: position 66,033 of record NZ_JBHVTT010000018.1, read on the forward strand.
GTTTCAGGTGCCATCCTGAATCGGTGCCGCCGGTGCGGCGCCGCAAGGTGATGCGGTGCCTGGCAAGGGTCAGCCCGTCCGTGTCGAAGTAGACGGCCTCGAGTTGATGATCCGCAGGGTCTGCGACCTGTTCGACGCCGGTGATGTCCACGAACGCGGGAAGCGGCGTTTCCAAGTCGGCGTCGTACTTGCGTTCTGTTTCCACGGATTCCTGGGTCGACATGTCGTTTCCCGTCCTTCTCGTAGCTGCTCGCACCTATAGGCATCCTCCCACCAGGCCTCCTGCAGGAAAAGACCGGGCCAAAGCATCTCCAGCGGGTCCCTTGCGGGCGCGGCGATCTGGAGAAGAATGTGGGCATGACTTCGACGCCGAGCCTCGGTCCGTTTGTTGATGGCTTCACTGATGGCTTCACTGGGGATGCTTCGTGAGCGCGTTCGTGCTCGTGCCCGGAGCAGGCGGCTCAGCCTGGTATTGGAGCCGCGTCGTCCCCCTCTTGCAGGAGGCAGGCCACGATGCTGTCGCCGTCGATCTGCCCGGCGACGACGAAAATGCGGGCCTGCCCGAATACGCGCGCCTGGTTGGGGCCGCTATCAGTGGCCGGAACAACGTCGTGCTTGTAGCGCAATCGCTTGGCGGTTTCACGGCACCCATGGTGGGAGCCCGGACCGGCGTCGCAGAGATCGTCTTCGTCAACGCGATGATTCCCAACCCGGGTGAGACCCCCGGAGCATGGTGGGACAACACGGGCTGGGAGGACGCGCGCAAGCGTGCTGCCGCGGCCGGCGGTTACAGCGCGGAGTTCGATGTGAACGAGTACTTCCTGCATGACGTTCCGCCGGAGCTTGCGGCCGAGGGGGAACCATACCAGCGCCCCGAGGCCAACGCAGTCTTCGCGTCGAGCTGCGAATTCGTGGAGTGGCCGGCAGTTCCCATCAGGGTGCTCAGCGGTGAGGGGGACCGGTTTTTCCCGCTCGAGTTCCAGCGCACGGTCGCACGCGATCGCTTAGGCATTGAGCCGGATGTCCTGCCTGGCGGGCATCTCCTTGGGCTGTCGAATCCGGTTGGGGTTGCGGATTATCTCTTGCGCCGATGAACTTTTTACAACCCCGGTCCTTCGATTCCCTAGACCGGAGTCGGCCCAAGCCCTAAGATCGCTCTGACGGCACCAGCCCTGGCTGATCGATGTCCGTCGCGGTCTCACCCTTAAGCGTGAGCGCCGGGTCCGTTCCGCGACTCCTGGGTCTCCGAACGGGCCCGGTCGACCTCCGTCCGGCTACTCAATGGCGATGCTGATGCGGCGCGCTCAGTGTCCGAAGGCACCAACTTCGCGATAGTTAGAGAGTAATTACTCGTAGATGGTGACTGTGGCCTTCCAACGGAGGATGCTTGATTGTTGGGAGGGAAAATCATGACACGAGATGTGACTCATTTCGAGCGACTTTCGGCGTGGACCGAAAACGACATGAAGCCAGCCGTCGGCAAGTTGTTGCGCGGTGATGGTTTGCCTGCCGATGCCCGGGAAAGCAACCATCCCTCGCCCTTGGATTTCCAGATCCCCCAGGAACTGGACCGCGCCTTGGAGTCGGCTTCACAGACGCTCAGCCTCACGCCCAGCGAGATCCTGCGCGAGGCCCTGTCTGAATGGCTGGGCACTCACGGACAGCCGGCCACGGGCCACCATCCGTTCGGGAAGCACACCGCGCTGTAGGGTCGGCCAGGCTGCGGGTCGAGGAGCTGCAGCCGCTACTGGAGGCTGCCCTGGGCAGCGTCTCCGTGCTGTGCGGAGCGGAATGGCGACGCCGCAAGGAACACAGCAGCCGCCACGAATCCCGCGAGAGCGATCCACAGCGTCGGCTGGTACCCGATTGATACGGCGAGCAGGCCACCGGTGGGTGCGCCGACCACAATCATGGCCCGTGGACTCGAACTATCCATGGGGTTTCAGCGTCCGTTCACGGGCAGGCTGAAGCCGATAGAGCGGACACTTGTGGCGACGCCGCCCACCCGGGGACTGGGCGCCCATGGCCAGTCCCCGGGTATGCAATGCAAACTGCTCTTAGCCGCCGCAGTACTTGCTGTAGTTGGCGCCCGCGTTCTGGTAATCGTTCTTCAGGGCGTTGAGCTTCGCCGTATCCGGGTTGTCCTTGGAAGACTCGTCCAGGTAGTCCACAAGCGTCTTCAGGGTGGGCTTCAGCTCATCCGAGGACACGGCTTCGATCGGGCGGAGCTGGTTCGCTACCCGGATGGTTCCCGTTTTGTCCGTGGTGTTCGTGGGGTTCGAGATGACGGTCTTGACCCGGCTGCAGGTGTCCGCGGTGCTCAGCTGCTGCGGTGCGGAGCAGGCTGAAGCGGAGAGGACGAGCCCGGCCGCGAGCAGGGCTGTGGTGATTTTCTTCATGGTTCCCTCAGTAGTTGCTGACGTTTGATTGTAAGCAGACCGGGCGTGGCGCCCAATGCAGGCTTGGCCAGCGGAAGGGTCTATTGCGTGCATCCTAGGGCCTGATGGTCACAAGGGAGGGGCCCCTTGGCCGTCTGGCCGCGGAACCCCTCCAGTGTTTGAGGCGCGCTGGATCAGCGCTCAGGAAGGGCCTTGGTCCCCTCGATCTGCACGGCCTGCAGTTTGTTCGGATCCAGGCCAAGGGTCTTCAGGATGGTCGGGGCAATCTGGGTCGTCTCGACGGTGCTGGTCACTGTCCGGGCGTGTTCGTCATTTGCGCCGGAGACCACGAGCGGCACATCGCGGTCGTCCGCGCTGGCTCCGCCGTGTTCGGCGATCTTGGCCTTGCCGCCGGTGTAGACCACGCCCGTCTGGGCGATGCCCAAGATGTCCGGGTAGCGTGCGTCGCTGGTTTGGGTGCCGAAGTAGTTCGCAACCTCGCTGCCCGCGTAGATCTTGCTCAACCCCGAGGTTGCCACGGTCTTGGCAGCACCGTTGACGTCGTTACCGGCGGCCGAATGCCCTGCCAGGTAGTCCTTGGCGAACTGCGCAGCTGCCTGCGAGTGGTCCGAAAGCCACAGCTGCATGATGTCGTCGTCGGTGGAGAACGCAACGAGGTCTGCGGAGCCCGGGTGTGCGGACTTCCACGCGGCGTTCAGGCCGTCGATGATTGCGCTGTCAGGGACCCTCGTCAATGTCGACGAGTCCATCGGTGACTGGCCGTGCTTGGCAGAAAGGATCACTGTGGTGTCCTTTGCGTGGCCGGAAGCGGCCAGTGCGGACTCGAACTTCCCCACGGAAGCGTTGACGAAGTCCAGGGCTTTGCTCAGGAGCGGCCCGGGAACGGTGCCGCCCTGAAGGTAGCCGCCGGTCAGGCCGTCCGACGTCGGGAGCTTCTGAGCCGTCGACACGGCCTGGAAGTTCATCCCGAAGATGCCCGGTACTGCGGCCGTCTTGGTGCCGGAGTGGTCCTTGCCGTCGATTTCGTTCACCACGGCCTGGACCTTGTAGCCGTCGTACTGCTGGGTTGCGGCGTTGTCCTTGGTCCAGTCGCCATTGAAGGGAGCGGGGGCAATGCTGTTGATCTCAGGAGTGAACAGGTCATCCAGGCCCTTGCCCGAAGGGCCGTTCAGGATTTCGTATGCAGGGTGCTTGTCCGACCACGCCGTGGTCAGGCCAGAGCTCTTCGCCACCTCGAAGACCGTATTGACCTTCAAGTACTGGTGCGGATAGACCGGCTTGCACGTCGCCGGGTCAACCGGGAGGGCGGCCGGGTCGAGGAGAGCGCCGGGCTGTCCCGTCATGTTCAGGATGCTGGCCGGAAGCCCGGCCAGGCCTTGGCCGGCGTCGAGGGCGTTCTGGTCCTTGTCGGCGGCTTCGGTGAAGGCCACTTCGGCGCCGGGCGCCGTGTTCTTGCAGTCCGTTGTGCCGGCTGGCAGGAGTGCCCTGTTGAAGGTGTCGTCATAGTAGACGCCGGTGGTCCCGGGATTTCCACCGGTCAGCTGGCCGACCATGCCGGGGAAGGAGTCCGAAGGCACGGGAGTCTGGGCATGCGTGTAGCTGGTGCCGTGGTTTACCAGCGACGCCAGTGCCGACGTCGGGTGGTTCTTCACGTACAAATCCAGGTCCTTCTGGTGGAGGCCATCCACCGACAGCAGCAGGACATGCTTCGATGTTTCGCCCTGGCCGCCCTGGCCCTTGTTGCTGTCTGATTCCTGCTGGCCCTGGACGTCCTGGACCTCCTGGCCGCGTGAAGCGTCGTCGGCAATCGCCGGCGCCACCGCGGATCCGGCCATGAGCACGGCCCCCAGGACCGCTGCTGTGGCAAGCCCGTTTTTCTTGGCTGTCTTCATCAAAGTAAGACCCTTCGCTATTGCGTTCTTATCGATCGAAAATGCGTCCCCGGATGATTCTTGTTGCGGGGAGGGACTCCGTCTTGCCAATTGGGCCCAACCGCGGAAACGTTCACGACAGGTTCAATTGCGGGTAGCCGAACTCTTCCGAAACTCACAGGAAGCCCGCGTACCCCCGCGGGTGGCCGGGGGTACGCGGGCTTCTGTTGTCGGTACGGTCCCTAGGAGGACGTCGCGCTGAATTGGCTCCCGCGTGATTCGTCCGCGTCCTCGGGGCTCCAAGCCGGTGGTTGGAAGTGCGCTCCGCCGAACATGGGGTAGGACAGGATTCCTTGTTGGTCCTGGAGCTGCGCCCACGGCCTGTTGATGCCGAGTGTGCCGTAGCGCCGGACCTGCGTGACCCGGTCGAGGTCAAGGACGGCGAAGAGGATTTCTTCGCCTCCCCTCGCTTGCTGCATGATGGTGCCTTCCGGGTCCACGATGACGCTTTCCCCCACTGCGGACGGGTCGGCGCCGTTGACGTTGACCACGTACACCTGGTTTGCGAAGGCGTTGGCCCGTGACATCACGATTTCCATTTCCCTGTCCCGGGTTGTGGTCAGGGTGGGCTGGATGATGACTTCTGCTCCAAGCCATGCCAGCTGCCGGGATACTTCCGGAAAGCTCCCGTCGAAGCAGATGGCGAGACCCACCCGTCCGCGGTCAGGGATGTCGAAAGTCACGAACGAGTCGCCGGGCGTGGTGGTTTCGAACGGGCGCCAGGGAAAGAGCTTCCGGTATCGGGCCACGATCTCGCCGTCGGGGGAAACCGCGATTGCGGTGTTGTACGTGTTTCCTCCATCCGTTTCAAGGAGGGAACCGGGCACGAGCCAGACCCCCAGACGGCGGGCCAGTTCGGAAATGCGGGCGGTGAGCTGACTCGGGATGGGTCCGGCGGAACGCGTCTCGCCGTCCGGGTCCGGGATCAGGAATTGCCCGGGTGCAGCGAGAAGCAGTTCGGGTGCGACGATGACGTCGACTTCGGGGCCCAGGATTTTGGCGGTCTCCGCCTGGGCGGCGAACCGTTCCCAGGTTGCTTCGACGTCGTAGGGAACGGGCTTCGTTTGGATTGCCGCAATGGAAAGAACTCGCATTTATGCCTCGGTTTCGCTGCTCAGGATGGCTTGCAATTCGTTTCGGGTGGAGAAGTTTCCCCGGGCGATCGTTTGCCCGGAAAAGTACGCACGGAGTTTGGGACGGATGATTCCAATGACCACGACACCCAGGGCCAGGGCGCCGATTCCGATCCAGAAGACGGTTCCGATGCCCATCCAGGACATCCCGGCGTATTCAGGGGACAACATGTCAATGGCGCTGTATATGAAAGCCCCCATCATCAAGAGCGCACCAAGGCCGGGCAGGATGCCTTTGAGCCAGAGGGAAGAGGCCGAGGCGCGCATCTGGGGAGCAAAGTACACAACACAGGCCAGGGCCGTTGCGGCGTAGTATGCGGCGATCATCAGGCCGACCGAAAGAATTGCCAAGCCGATGAAGTCGGCACTGATTGACGCCAGCGCCACGGTCACGCCAATGCTCAGGAATGCCCACCACGTGATTGACCTTGTTGGGGTCCCCCTGGATGCGTGCATTTTCGTCGTCGCTGCCGGCAGCGCGCCGTAGGTGCCCATGCTGAGCCAGGACCTGGGGTTGCTGATTGCTACGGTCATCAGCGCCGCCAATGCCGAGAGACCAACGGCGAGGATGATGACTTGCCCGAAGAGGCCACCCGTTGCCTGGGGGCCAAGGACTGACAGGACGTCCGAGACGGTTGTGGGATCCGTGATTCCTTTGGTCCCGGCAAATCCAACGGCAGCTGTTGCAGTCACGACGTAGAAGAGCAGCAGGATCACCGTGGTGATGACCACGGCCCGCCCGGGGGTGCCTTTGCGGTCAGTAGTTTCTTCATTCACGGCTATGAGAGCGTCCCAGCCCCAATAGATGAAGAGGCACAGAATGACACCGTGGACCAGCCCCGAGAGATCGCCGGAGGCAAAGGGATTGAACCAGTCCAGGACCGGCGTTTCCGCACCGGTTACTGAACTGCCGGCGGCCATCGCGATAAAGGCTCCAATGCAGAACCCGCCCAGGGCAATCAGTTGCAAGGCAATCAAGGCGTACTGGAGCCATGCGGAAAGTTCGATTCCCCGGGCTGCCACAACAGCGCTGAGGGCGATCAGCCCGCAGGCAATGGCGACGACGATTACCGGTTGGGAGGCCGCCCATCCAAGTCCCAGAAAGGTCAGGAGGTACGTCGTGGCAACCTGGGCCAGGGCCGCGCTGGCGATGAAGGTGGCGACCTGTGGTACCCAACCGCCGAAAAACCAGCCGGCCCACGGCCCGAACACCCGTGAGATCCACACGAAGACTCCGCCGCAGTCGGGCATTTCCCTATTGAGGTCCCGGAACGCGAATGCCGTGAACAAGATGGGGAGGAACCCTAGAAGGAACGCGGCGGGCGTGCTCGTTCCCACTGCCAGGACAACGAAACCGAGGGTTACGGCAAGGCTGTAGGCAGGTGCAACCGCGGCAAGTCCCAGTGCCACTGTGGGGCCGATGCCGATCGATCCGGCCTTCAGTCCTTTGGTGGCAGCGAGGGACGGAGGGGCGGGGGACTGAGGGGCGAGGGGCGGTGCGGTCGGAGGTGGAAGGTGGTGCGACATGGCGACTCCCTATCGAATCGAAGCTATTTGAATCACATTCAAATTTGAATGCCATTCAATACTCGATTAGGCTGGCTGTCAATGGGCGTCGAAGCAGGGGGATGGCAATGACAGGTCTCAGCAAGAGGGAAGTACGCCGCCGGGAGATCGCTGCAGCGGCGCTGGCCGTGGCCGCTCGTGACGGTGCAGAAGGCGCGACTCTGCGTGCAATTGCAGCGGAGGCAGGTATGGCCGCCAACGCCGTCCTGTACTACTACGGGAGCCTCGCCGACATTACGGCCGCTGCGGTCAAGGCCTCCTCCGACCGCCTTCTTGAGAAATTGTCGGAGGCCGTAAGTGCCGACATGAGCCCGACTGTCCGCCTCGCCGCGGTTATTCGGGCTGGAACCACCGCGGGGCTGGACGATGATGTCTCCCGGATACTCTACGAATACTGGCCCCATTCGCTCAGGGACGCGGAGCACCGGCGGATACAAGGGGAACTCACCAGCGCCCAACAGCTCATCTACGAAAGGGTCATTGCCGAGGGAATAGAGGCCGGCGAGTTCTTTCCGGTTCTTGCCCCGGCCAAGATCGCACGCACCCTCGTGGCCCAGGAGGACGGCCTCGTCATGGACGTGCTGGCCGGCAATGCCAGCAGTGACGACGTGCTGGACTTGATCGCGAGCCTCGCCGCGGCCCTTCTGGGGGTCGACAGGGACGCGCTACTGGACAGGAATTCTGAAACTCACCGGGAAGGACTCGGCGCGGGCGTCCCGATCATAGACGCGGGCGGCGCCGGGAAGGGGGCCGTCGGGTAGAGCCCGGCGACCTGCGTCATGTAGTTGGCCCATTGCGGCCCGGCCAGCATGTAGCCATCGATGGCCGTGTAGAACTTGCCGTTGATCGTGACGTTCTGTCCCGCCCGGCTCTGTCCTGCCATGGTGTCGCCGAAGAAGGACGCTGTGGCGAGCCCGGTGGTGTATCCGACCACCCAGGTGGAGCCGTTGCTGTTGTTCGTTCCCGTCTTTGCCGCGGTAGGGAACAAGTCCTGGACTTTCGGTTGAATGTAGATGCCGGATCCCCGTTTCAGGACGTCCTGGAGCACGGAGTTGACGCCGCGGGCAACCTCGGGCTTGATGGCCGGGTGGCATGAACTGGCTTGGGCGGGCAGCTTCGCGCCGGATGGATCCGTGATGCCCGTAATGGCGATCGGCCCGCAGTACCTGCCGTCATTGGCGAAAGTGGCAAAGGCGTCGGCCATCACGAGCGGCGATACCTCGGTGCCGCCGAGGAGGTTGCCCAGTTGGTGCATGTTCACGGGTGCGTTGTCCACACCACTGTGGAGACCCACGGCATCCACCACCCTCTGGATGCCGCAGAAGTCCAGTTGGGTCGCCTCGGCAAAGGTTGCGGTGTTGATCGAGTTGTAGAGTCCGTAGTTGACGGGCATCGGGCGGTAGTATCCCTCATCGTTGTTGCGGAGATCGTCCGCTGTGCCAAGGCCGGCGATCTTCTGGGCTGTGCTGTATCCGCCCAGCACCCTCCCGCAGCTGTCCCTCCAAGGGAATCCCAGTGGATAGACCCTTCGCGACGCGTCCACCACTGTGGTCATGGACTTGCCTTCGTTGAGCCACTCCGTGAAAGTGAACGGCTTCATGGCGGAACCTGGCTGGAAACCGCCGGCTCCGTTGAGGTCATTGCCGTTGGCGTCCTTGGAATCAACGTTGAAGTTCAGCTGCGTGTCGAACTTCCCGGGCTCTGGAAGGAACACTGTGTTCTGTGCCATGGCCAGGATCTTGCCTGTGCCGGGCTGCACTGAGACCAAGGATGCGCCCCATTTATCCGGGTTCGCCCCCGCCGTTGCATCGACCTGTTGCTGTGCTACTGCCTGCAGGCGGCTGTCCAAAGAGGTGGTGATGGTCAAGCCGCCGCGGTACAGAAGCTGTTCCCGGTCCGTGACGGTAGCACCGTAGGCCGGATCATTCAGGATCAGATGGGAGATGTAGTCGCAGAAGTACGCAGCCATGTTTGCGGCGGCACAGCCTTGCCTCCCGGGCGTAATGGTGAGCTTGAGGGGAGTGGCGACGGCGGCCGCGTACGCTGCTTGCTGGATCTTGTGCTGGGCGAGCATATCGGCCAATACCAGGTTGCGCCGCTTGATGGCATTGTCCGGATGGATGGAGGGGTCGTAGAAGCTGGGGCTGTTGACCAGGCCGGCGAGCAACGCCGCTTGTGGAAGGCTGAGGTCCTTGGCGGACACGCTGAAGAAGTGCTGCGCTGCGGCTTCGATGCCGTACGCGTCCCGATTGAAGAACACGATGTTCAGGTAGCCCTCCAGGATCTGGTCCTTCGTGAATTTCTTCTCGAGTTCGACCGCGAGCTTCATTTCGCGCACCTTGTCACCCAGGGTTTTCTGGCCGCTGAGCACCACCTGTCCGGTCTGGCCTGCCGCCAAACGGGACTCGTTCAGTACGTTGGTCACGTACTGCTGCGTCAAGGTCGACGCACCCTCGTTGGTGCCCTTGGTGAAATTGGACGCTAACGCCCGGAGAATCCCTTGGGGGTCGATGCCGCCGTGCTCGTAGAAACGGCTGTCCTCGACGGCGACAATCGCGTCCTTGATGTAGGGCGACATCTGGTCCAGGCTGACCTTTACCCGGTTCTCGGCATAAAAGGTGGCGATCGTCTTTCCGTCTGCGCTGAGCACCTTGGTGGACTGTGACGGCGAGTTGACCACCAGATCACCCGGGAGGTTGTCGAAGTACTGGATCGAACCGCTCACGGCCATGCCGGCCGAGGCCACGCCCGGGACTACCAGCCCGGCGGCCAATACACCACAGACCGCACTCACCAGGAAGAATCCCAAGACCCTTCGCAGGACCCTGGCCAAACCACTTTTCGGGTTGTTTTTCCGAGCCATTTTTCCAGCTATCAACCGTGCGTGATTTCAGATTACGCCGCCATTCCACCCGTCACATAGGCCCCAAAATCCGTGGCGACACGCCCGCTGCGGTTATGTTCGTCACTTCGCCCGCGCGCTGACCGTGTCCGGCGATTTTCCGGATGCATACTGAAGTTATTCGGGTGCGGTGATGGAAGGCAGGTGGCAGCCGGTGGAGACACTGATGGCTGTTGTGAGGAGCGAGTATTTTCCGGCGGGAGCCGTGCTCGTGGGCGTGGTTTTGTTCTGGACAATCGGATTGCTCGGAGGGTTGTCCTGGTTGAGCGGAGCGCAGCAGCCCCTGGCCATCCTGACGTGGTTGATCTTCATCTACGGCGTGGTTGTGCTGTCTCCCCTCGCCGGAATCTGGGCCGCGGTGGACCTTGCCCGCCGTTGGTTGCGGAACCGCCAGGCCCGCCGGCAGCAGCTCGGATCGGCCGACGTCGAGTCCCTCTAGCACCTGCCATGATCCGACCGCACGGAACGAGGACTCCCATGATCACACGCGTCGACGTCGATGAAGCTGCCGCCCGGATTGCGGGGAAGATCCGCCGTACGCCCGTTTTCGAGGCGGATGCCGGGACGGTGCCCGGGCAATTGTGGTTCAAATGCGAATTCATGCAGCACACGGGGACGTTCAAGGCGCGGGGTGCCTTCAACCGCGTGCTGGCTGCCCGGGAGCGCGGCGAGCTGAAGGACGATGTTGGAATCGTCGTCGCCTCAGGAGGCAATGCGGGGCTGGCGAATGCCTACGCCGCGGCGCAACTCGGCGTGCCCGCGACCGTTTTTGTCCCCGAGACCGCACCTGCCGTGAAGGTCAAGAAACTGAAGGCCAGCGGAGCCACGGTGGTCCAGCGCGGAACGGAGTACGCCGAAGCGTTTGAGGCCGCCCTCGCCTACGCTGCGGAAACCGGCGCGGTTTACTGTCACGCCTACGATCAAGCCGAAATTGCCGCTGGCGCAGGCACGGTAGGCTCGGAACTCCTGGAACAGCTAGGAGACGTTGACACCGTTGTGGTTGCCGTTGGAGGCGGCGGGCTCATGGCGGGAATCGCCGCCGCCGTCGAAGGTCAGGCCCGGGTTGTCGGCGTCGAGCCGGACAATGCTCCAACCCTCTTTTCGGCCCTCGCTGCGGGGGCGCCGGTTGACGTTGCCGTCTCCGGGATCGCCGCAGATTCCCTGGGCGCCCGGCAGATCGGCCGGATCGGTTTCGAGGTGGCCGTCCGGACAGGCGTGCGGACGGTCCTGGTGTCCGACGACGACATCGCCGCGGCACGCTCCCTGCTCTGGGAGCAGTACCGGATAGTCGTGGAACATGGCGCAGCCGCCGCTTTCGCGGCCGTGAACTCCGGAGCGTATGTTCCGGCAGAGGGGGAACGCGTGGCCGTGATCCTCTGCGGGGCCAATACCGACCCCGCCACGGTCTAGGCAGCGTGGCCCTGCCGCGAGCGCTCGGCAGTTGCTAAGCTCTAGCCACAATGCCGGGGCACGCAAAACCGCTTCACGATCGGACAGTGGCATGACGCGATTGATCATCATTGGCCCTCCTGGCTCGGGCAAGGGTACCCAGGCTGAGCACATCGCCGCGCATTTCGGTATACCTGCGATTTCCACCGGAGACATCTTCCGCGCGCACGTCGGAGGCAGGACGGAACTCGGAGCCGAAGCCAGCAAGTACATGGACAGCGGCGAGTTCGTGCCGGATCACGTCACCAATGCCATGATCCGGCAGCGACTTGGCAACGCCGATGTCCTGGCAGGATTCCTCCTGGACGGATATCCCCGCACGACGGCGCAGATCGAGGCATTGGACGGCATTCTTGCCGGCAACCGGCAGCAGCTGGATGCCGTCGTCGAACTAACGGTCGACGACGACGAGCTGGTGGCGCGAATGCTCCGCCGGGCGCAGGAACAGGGCCGCAGCGATGACACGGCGCCAGTGATACGGCGTCGCCTGGAGCTCTATCGCAACGAGACGCAGGCCGTGGTTGAGCGATACTCCGAGCGCGGAATCGTGCTGGCCGTGGATGGTTCCGGCCAGCGGGAGGAGATCACGGCCAAGGCCATAGCCGCTATTGAATCAGCACTAGGAAAGGGACTGTGAACGGTCAACCGCCTACCGGCCAGAGGATCGAAGACTATGCAATGATCGGGGACCTGCACACCGCGGCCCTGGTCAGCACGGCGGGCTCCATAGACTGGCTGTGCCTCCCACGTTTCGATTCGCCTGCGTGCTTCGCCGCGCTCCTGGATTCCCCTCAAGCCGGGCGCTGGCTCTTGGCGCCTGAAGCCGGGGGAATCTGCACGCGCCGCCAGTACCGGGACGGAACCCTCATCCTGGAAACGGACTGGGAAACCAAAGAAGGACACGTCCGGGTCATCGACTTCATGCCGCCGCGCGACGCCGTCGCGGACATCGTGCGGGTGGTTGAAGGGATCCGCGGGACGGTCAAGATGCGCGGGGAGCTGATCCTGAGGTTCGACTACGGACACGTGGTGCCGTGGGTGCGGCGCGACAGGCACGGCCTCCGCGCGGTTGCCGGTCCGGACTCCGTCTACCTCAAGACCCCGGCGCCGTTGGTCGGCAAGGACTTCACCACGGTCAGCGAGTTCACGGTGAACGCCGGTGACCACGTGCCCTTCGTCCTGACTTGGGCGCCCAGCCACGAACGGCGGCCCCGCACCGTCGAGGCAGATATCGCCCTGGACGACACGGCAGCATTCTGGACGGATTGGTCCAAGCGTTGCAACGTCCGGGGGCCTTACCGGAAAGCCGTTCAGCGTTCCTTGATCACGCTGAAGGCCCTCACCTATGCGCCAACCGGGGGCATTGTTGCCGCGGCCACTACCTCGCTGCCCGAGCAGATCGGCGGGCCCCGGAACTGGGACTACCGCTATTGCTGGCTCCGTGATGCCACGCTGACGCTTCAAGCCTTCCTGGCCGCAGGCTATACCGAGGAGGCCGCCGCGTGGCGGGACTGGCTCCTGCGCGCTGTGGCAGGCGACCCGGCCGACCTCCAGATCATGTACAGCCTGCATGGCCACCGGCGATTGCCGGAGACGGAACTGACCTGGCTTTCGGGATACCAGGGTTCGACGCCGGTGCGCATCGGGAATGCGGCGGCCGAGCAGCTCCAGCTGGACGTCTGGGGAGAAGTCCTGGACTGCCTGTCACTGACCCGTGCATCGCTGATGACCATCGGCGATGAGTCCTGGGCTATCCAGACTGCCCTGATGCGCCACCTTGAGAGCACCTGGGACCAGCCGGACAACGGGCTCTGGGAAGTACGCGGCCCGCGGCGCCACTTCGTGCACTCAAAGGTGATGGCCTGGGTCGCGGCAGACCGCATGGTCCGGGGAATCCGTGAATCCGGGATGCCCGGCCCTTTGGATCGCTGGGAGGCGCTGCGGGACACCATCCATGAAGAAGTCATGACCCATGGATTCGACGCGGACCGCAATACTTTTGTCCAGTCCTACGGGAGCAAGGAGTTGGACGCGAGCCTTCTCCTGATCCCCAAGGTGGGCTTCCTGCCGCACGACGATCCGCGCGTCATCGGCACCATCGACGCCATCCAGCGCGAGCTGACGGAAGACGGCTTCGTGTTGCGCTACCGTCCGGAAGACAGCGACGACGGACTGCCGGGCGGGGAGGGCGTCTTCCTTGCGTGTTCCTTCTGGATGGTGGACGCACTCTTGGGAGCCGGACGCCGTGCGGAGGCGACGGCCCTCTTCGAGCGGCTCCTGGCCCTGCGCAATGATGTGGGCCTGCTGAGCGAAGAATGGGACGCACACGCGGGCCGCCAACTCGGCAATATGCCCCAGGCATTCAGCCATTTCGGTTTGGTGCTCAGTGCCTTGCAACTTCACCACGGCAAAGCGCACCACAGCAACGTCCCGATCGGCGGGGTCCCGCCGTCGGGCTCTTCGGCGGAGGCATCGGAGTCGTCGTCAGCCTCAGGGGCGGGCTTGACCTGAGGTTCCGGAGCGCTTGGGCCAGCGGAAGATCCGGCCTGCCAACGCCAGCCCCGCGCCCAGGTTGAGCATTGGCAGGTAGGCCCGCGCCACTGCGGTCCCAACGGCAGGCAGGGAAGCCGCATCGGGGTAGAGCATGTAGAGGGGCTCGTACCGGGGCCGGAATTTTGCCTTGAACGCCAGGAGTGACCTGAACCCGTATACCGGTTCCAAAGTAGCCCCCAACCAGTCGAGCAAGCGGTCGAGGCTGCCGGGCGGCCGGGATCGTGGCCTTGGGCGTGGCATCTCGGAAGGATCCTCTTCGACCCGTGCCAGGGGTGCTCCGGAAAGGCTCACGAATTCGCATCCTTCATCCTTGAGGCTGAGGGCCGCGGAAGCGATGAGGAATTCGATGCTGGCACGGAATCCACCGCTGCGGCGCCGCATGAAATCCAGGGTCCAGCCCACGATGTGCCCGTTGCGGTATACGGGCAACCAAGATGTGACTGCGTGGACTGTGTGGCGCTTGTCGATTGCAAGCAGGCAGCGCACCTCGGGGTCGTCGAGCTCGTCAAGGCTGCCCAAGGTAAAGCCCATTTCGGGCATGTTCCTGTCTGCCACCCATTCTTCGGAGATTTCCTCGATCTGGACCTGGACTGAGAAAGGGGCCGAGGCGTAACTCGTCCATTCGTAGCGGATGCCGGCCCTCGAAGCATTGTTCAACGCCGTGCGGATGTCCTGGAACTTCTTTCCCTTGAAGGAGACCGAATGCAATGGCAGGACCGTTTCCTGGGCTACCTGTGCAGAGCTCCATCCGGAGGAATCCGCGTGGTCGCGCAATTCCTGGGGTACGGAGTAGAAACACGGTGTCCACCCATTGCCCCTGCAATAACGGGCAAATTCTTCGAAGACGGCGGCCATCTCGGATTTGGGCCCCACCGGGCCGCCGAGCGTGAGAGCAACCCCTGTGCTGACCCGGTACGCAACAAAGGACTCCCCGGAAGAGGAGAACCAGTACATGTTTCCCGGCCATGTGGTCATCCAGGACAGTGAGCTTCCCTCCCACGTCTTGATGACTTTCCGGGCACGCTCCGTGCTGGCGTCGTGCCGGGTGTGGGCCTGGTGGAGGAAAGTCCTGAAGATCAGGACGCCCGCGACGGCCCAAAAGACGACCCCGACGCCTTCGTACACGAGAACAGCGGCCGTGCCTTGGGGGAAGATGGCCGGGGGCACGTCCAGGACGAAGCCCAGCGGGAGGAAGCGGTCAGGGACATCCGCCAGCAGATCCGGCAGACCTGGAACTGGGGAGAAATCCTGGGCCAGGAAGAAGCCGGCTCCGACATAGACGACACTGAGCACAGCCGCCATCGCAAGTACCCGGACCGCGAGGCGCCGGTAGGTCCCCTTCGGCGCCTGGACATGAAACAGCCGCCGGGTCGCGAGCAGGATGATGGTCAGCGCAAGAGGCAGGAGCAGCGGCAGGGCCAGGGTGAACGGCTGCGAGGAAGCCGATCCTTCGATTGCGACAATCCCCTCGCTCGCACCGGTATCCGAAGTAGTTTGCTGCAAGACTCCAGCGAGTGCGATTCCGGCCAGAACGGAAAGGCCCACCTGGATCAAAAGGGTCCCTACCCAGGCAAAACGCCGTCCCCGGCGGAGGCCCTCAGCAAGCAACAGCAGGAGGAAAGACGGAAGGATGGCCATGAAGATCCCGCCGGCGCCGGCGCGCAACTGCAACTGGGCGACGGCACAGTCCTTCGCCTGCGCCGGATCCGAGCAGAGGCTCTGCAGTGTTTGGGGATCGACGGGCTGGATGTTGGTGAACAGGAAACGCAGGATGGACAACGGTCCCATCGCATGCGGGATAAGGCCGGCGACTACCGGACCGATCGCCGACACCGCAATGAGCAGCGAAAGCAGCACACGCCCTTCGTGCCGGGAACTGACCGGACGCGCAAACCGCGGCCGGCGCCCCATCAGCAGAGGCCCGAGAACCGTGCCCGCACCCGCGGCGCCGAGCCTCACCAGGTCCGCAAACCCTCCGCTGTACAGGGCCAGGAGCAGCAACAAGGCGAAGACGACCAGCCGGATCCGGCGCCTCCACAGGGTTGCCATGGACGCAGTTCCCGCCATGGCGGTACCGATGATGAATGCGCTCGGACCGAAGAAGAGGTGGCTGCCTATCTCCTCCGTCCAGTTACCAAGCAAGCCTTGGGCCAAGGCAAGGAATCCCAGGGCAATGCCAACGCCCAGAATCTGGCTGGAGACAGCAGCTATTGCGTACGCCCGCCGTCCCATTCGCCGTTCCAAAGGCACGCCCAGCAGCAGCACCAACGCAGAATCCAGGACGTAGCCCGTCAGGTCCCTGGCCCAGGCTGCGGAAGCCACAGCGGCCCACCAGTGATCTGGAAGAGAGCGCGGGGTCAGTGCGACGTTGAGCCGCCATTGCGCATCCGGTCCCGTGGCCAGACTCGAGGTCAGCGCTCCCAATCCCCAGAAAACGATGACAAAACCCAACGTGAGCTGCACGGAGCGCAGCCATCCCGTCCAAGATCGCCGCAAACGGACGTCGGGGACGGACGGGGTTCCCGGCTCGGGCGCCGGTGCGTGCACGGAGTTCCTATCTGTGCGTCGGAAGGATGGGTGCGAAATGAAATTCTTTCACACCGGCCGTCCGAGCAGGATAATTCCGACGTCGTCGCCACCTTCCCCGTTCCGATCCAATAGACTCCGACGTAGGCAGGCTGCCGGCTCGTTCCGTCACCGGCCTTTGGGCAATGGAAAGTTGCTTCTGCAACGCTCTAACGAAGAGAAAGCACGCTCGGGACAGGACGATGGACAAACCTCGCATATTCCGCTTCGCCGTCGCCGTTGTAGCCGCTGCTGCGGTCCTGGCCGGCTGTGCACAAGCGCCCGCCGTACCTGCCGACCCGTCCAGCGGGAACCCGACGGCGGCCCCGATCGCGCCCTCCGGGAGTCCGGCGGCAGCGGCCCAGGGCCCCAAGAAACCCGATTCCGGGCAGGATCCGTCAAAGCTTCCCGTGGGGTCCTTGTACAAGAACCCGGGCAACAACCGGAACGAAATCATCCTCGAGGACATCCGGCATACGGCTGTCCTCATTGGTGACTCCCAGTCGGAGCCACCGGGCTCATGGCCACGCGTGGCTTTGGGTTCCCTTGGTTACAAGGTGTACTCCGTGGCCCGCGGCGGTACAGGATACGTGGCCGCGACGAAGGCCAGTGGCAACTACATCGATGCGCTGCAACGTGGAGACTGGGTCCTGCCGTACGGGACCCCGCCGCTGATCATTGTCGAAGGTGGTGGCAACGACGCCTCCCGCAACGCCAGCGACGAGCAGATCACGGTCAACGCGAACAGGCTGCTTGCCGCCCTCAAAAAGAGGTACCCGCAGGCGAAGATCGCGATGATCGGAACCCTCGCCAGGGGCGCCAACGCCGGCGGGGGCCGGCGTACGCAGGTTGACACTTTGCTGGGCAACATCGCGGCAAAAGCCGGAACGACATTCTTCAGCGTGGGCGACTGGGTCAGCAAATATCAGCTTGCCGGGGACTTGGTAGACGGCGTGCACCTGAACGCTGCCGGGCATGCCAAGCTGGGCGGTGTCCTGGCAGCGGACATGGCCGCGGCGGGCCTTCGTCCGCAGCCGGATCAGGGGAGTGCCTCATGAAAATTGCAGTAACCGGAGGAAGCGGGAAACTGGGCAAGAGCGTGGTCCGTAGGCTGAGGGCCGATGGCCACGAGGTCATGAACCTGGATCGCGCCGGTATGAAGGCGCGTGGAACGGTCACTGTGGACCTCCGCAACTATGGCCAGGTGGTGGATGTGGTCTTTGGCCTGGACGACCGCCACCACGGATTCGACGCGATCGTCCACCTCGGAGCGATCCCGGCTCCCGGACTGGTCCCGGATGCCGCAACGTTTGAAAACAACATGCTCTCCACCTACAACGTCTTCCAGGCCGCCAGGAGGGCAGGGATCAAGAAGATCGTCTACGCCTCCAGCGAGACAGTGCTGGGGCTGCCGTTCGACGTCGATCCTCCTTACATCCCCGTGGACGAGGAATACCCGGCGCGGCCGGAAAGCACCTATTCCTTGGTGAAGCATCTCGAAGAACAGATGGCCATCGAACTCACGCGCTGGGATCCCGAGCTGAGCATTGTGGCGTTGAGGTTCTCGAACGTGATGGACCCCGAGGATTATGAAGCTTTCCCGTCCTTTGATGCCGATGCGAAACTCCGCAAATGGAACCTCTGGGCGTACATCGATGGGCGCGACGGCGCGCAAGCTGTTGCTCGTGCCTTGGAGAACGGCAAACCGGGATTCGAAGCGTTTATCATCGCGGCTGCGGACTCCGTCATGAGCCGCTCAAGTGCGAGCCTGGCCGCCGAAATCTTCCCTGAGGTCCACGTGACCAAGGATTTGGGAGAACATGAAACCTTGTTGTCCATCGACAAGGCCAAGCGCCTCCTTGGTTTTGCACCGGAGCACAGTTGGCGGGACTACCACTCAAACCGCACCACACCCACCGAAGACTGAGTTCGCCGAAGACTGACGCTGGCAGAACTTCGCGCGCCGGAGAACAATTGATTTATGGTCAGCTATTCAGCCCTTGAAGACGCGTCCAGCAAGAATCCGCATGACTGGGGCCGGGCGATGGCAACGGCGATGACAAAGCTCCTGGATGCGGCTCGCATTGACGGACGGCATTTTGAACACGAGTTTCTCTATGGCGAAGAACTGCGCTTGAGGATCGACGAGAACAACGACGGCGCCACGGTCAAGCTCACGTGGACGCCCACGGACCAGGACCCCGGGCAGGAGGAGTCCCCCTAGTCGTTGACCAGCTGTAGCAGGCCCGCGGCGCTGAGCTTGCCGGCGAACGTTGTCGCAACCTCAGAAAGTTCCGTCTCAGCCGCACGGCGGGTGCCATCGACGTCGCCGTTGAGCACTGTCGGCGCGAAACGCACGTGGGTTGCATCCTCGATGCCCACAAAGTTGAGCCAGTCCGCGAAAAATGTGCTGCTGAAATCCTGCCCGAAAGCTGCTGGCACGCCCGGCGCATACACTCCGCTGGTATGGATGGCCAAGGCCTGCTTGCCCTCCAGGAGGCCGCGGTAGCCGGTGGCCGGATCAAAGCCGAAGCTCCAGCCGGGCTGGGTCACGATGTCAATCCACTGCTTGAGGACATACGGGACACCGGCGTTCCACATCGGAATATTGAAGACGTAGGCATCCGCCGCGGCGAACTGCTCGAAGACAGCTCGGGCGGCCTCCCAAGCGTTCATCTGTTCGGAGGTTTGGCCCTGCCCGGAAAACACGGCCATCTTCGCGGCAGCGGCGATGCGCCCGAATTCGGGGAGGACGCCGGCGTCGAACAGGTTCAACGTCTCGACCTCAAAAGTCCCGTCTCCGGCAGACCGAACTTCGTCAATGAAGTGACGGGCAAGCCTCAGCGAGCCGCTGAGCGAGTCGCGGGGAGAAGCGTTGATGTGCAGGATCGCGGGCATGATAGTCCTTTCGGGCGGTGCCTTGGGCCGGGCGAAATGCCCGCCTGTATGATCCTCGCGGAGTTGTCGATGGCCCGGAAGAACGCACTTTGATGTGCCTAGGGCACTTTAAAGTGCCCTGCCTTGCGGTGCTTCGGCAGGAATGGCCTCAAGACTAATCCGTGTGACAAATATTGCGGGAGCTTCCCGGAAGGAAACGCGTCGGTAGTACGCTGAGGCCGGCAAACGGATGAGCACGGGGAAAGTCTGGGGCAATGTCTCTCACAGCGGAACTGAAGCGGCAAGCAGCACAAACCGAATACAACGCGGAGCTGATCCATTGCCCTGCGCGCCACCTCCTCGAGGCAATCAGCAGCAAGTGGGTCACTTTGGTGATGCTGGCGCTCGCGGAAGGTCCACTCCGGCACAGCGAACTCCGCAAACGGATTCCAGGGGCCAGCCAGAAGATGCTTACGTCCACTTTGCGATCGCTTGAACGCGACGGGCTCGTGTCGCGCTGCATTACCGCGTCTGTTCCCGTGCGGACCGACTACGAGCTGACGCCCCTTGGCCATTCGCTGCTGAGCGTTGTCCACGAGATGAAGGAATGGGCCGAGGCCAACATGGACGACGTAGCTCATGCCCGCCTGGAGCACGACCGTCGTGCCTCAATTTCGGGTGACACGCGCTGATGTGGCGCTAGCGTCCACCAGCCAAGAACGGTGCTGCCGATGGATAACATGGCTACCCCGCACCCCCGTTGCTTCCGAGCAGGCTCCGCGTCAGGGCCTCGCTGTCCGCCATGAGCTGTCCCACTGCGGAGCCCAAGTGCACGTCGCTAGGGGTTTCGCCCGCCAGCGCGGCCGCGACCACCGCGCGTCGGATCAGTTCCTTCGCGAACGACGCCGTGGTGCCGGCGGTGTGGGCTGCGGCACCTTCGATAGCCGAACCCGAGAATGAGATTTCGTTCGAATACAGCCGTAGCAGTTCCACGCGTTCGTGCTTGGACGGAAGCGGGATTTCGACCGCCAGGTCCACGCGTCCGGGACGCTGGGCGAGGGCCCGTTCCAGCAGGTCCACGCGGTTGGTCGTCAGTACGAACGCGACATCGGCATCGTCGTCCAGACCGTCCATCGCGTCGAGCACCTCGAAAAGCAACGGTTTGGGCCCATGGCCGAAGCTGCGGTCTTCAGCGATCAGGTCGCAGTCTTCGAGCACGACGATGGACGGCGCCAAGGCCCTCGCGATCTTGGCCGCTTCGGAAATTCTGGCGAGCGAACCGCCGGAGAGGAGCACCGCCGTCGTGCCCTCGCTTTGGCTTAACAGGTACCGGACCGTGTGTGTCTTGCCCGTCCCCGGCGCCCCGTAGAGAAGGAGGCCGCGTTTGAGATGTTGTCCGTGTACCGCAAGGATGTCCGCTTGCCGCGCAATGCCAAGGGTGTGGCTCTCCACCTTGCTGAGGAGCCCATCCGGAAGGACCACGTCACTGCTGGCGAGCTGCGGGCGCCTGATGAAGGTCACGCCGCTGATGCTCGGCCCGTAGTCGCTGACGGCGAGCGCGATAACTTGGCCCTTGAAAACGCTTTGGTGCTCCATTTCGCGCCGCACCTCGGCAAGGAGTTCGGAAGCGACCCCAGGGTGCGTGGCCAGGACTTCAAGTGACGCGGTTTGCCGGCCGCGATCCAACTTCGCGCCGCGCTGGAGGACCGCTACGGGTGATCCGGCGTAGTTGAAGAGCCGGAGCCCCAGCGCAACGGCTTGTCGCTGTTGGTCCGGACCAGTGGCGAGGTTGCTGTAGTCCGGCTGGGCGAGGGGAAAACTCGGGTAACTGCGGGATTGCTGCAACATGTCGCTGAACGACATGTGGTGGCGCTGATCGCCGCCGCCGATTCCTACCAGCCGCCAGTCCGGGTCGCGGCCAGCCAGCCCTTCCATCACGATGTCCACATCCACCAAGCGATGCTGCGGGATCTCCTCCGTCACGACGGAAAGTTCGTGGGCGGGAACGGCGAGGTGCCTGGTCAGTGCCTGCAGCAGTTGTTCGCCGTCATCGGCACGGTCCAGCCCAAACTGGGCCAGCCTTGTCAGTGTTCCGAAGTCCTCGATGAATTTCCCCAATTTTTCATCCATGCACAGACCCTAGCAGGAGGGGCATTGCACGGTCAGCGGGCCGGTGCGACAGTGAACCATGGCTACGGAGGAAGACGCCCGAGTGATTTGCCGTGGATTGCCAGGCGTAAGCGAGCGGCCCAGTTGGGGCCAGCCGGCGTGGTTCGGCAAGACATTGATGGCCCGGATGTGGGTCCGCCTGGCGAGGATCGACGTCGAGGAACTGGACGAACTGCTGCAGGAGTCGTACCGGCTCGCGGGCGGAGGGGCACCTGGCGGAGAGAAACCTGGCGGGGGAGCGACGGGCTGAGCATTGCGACTCAGCAGAGCCCGTTCATGGTCGCGATAGCCACTTGCCGAAGCTGCTCGAACTCTGCTTGGCCGCTGCCATCCGTCGATTCAATGTGCTTGTCCGTGTCGGATGGATACGCGAAGCTCATTGCTATCTGGCGGCTCCCGTCGCTCGTGGATAACGCGATGCTCGCAAACCATGTGCTGCCGCCGTAGCCGTAGTAGAAGCCGTTCGTGCATTCGTCATTCCAACGCTGCAGGCCGAGTCCGTGGTTGTCCTGCCACAGGGTTTGCATGTCGCGGAGGGTGCTCGCCATGAGTAGCCTGCCCTGCATGAGCGCTGCATAGAACGTGTTGATATCGCCTACCGTGGAGATGACTCCTTCTGCGGGAGAACCGACGAGATACTCCGGCTGCGAGGCGTTGATGCGCTCGCCGTCGATGAATTCATAGCTCTGGATCATGTCGCGCGCATCACGGTCCGGCTCGGCTGACAGCGAGGTGTGGCTCATTCCGAGCGGCACAAAGATATCTGATTTCAGGACATCGCCGATAGGCCGGCCGCGGAGTTTTTGCACGATCGCGGCCAAGGCGAAGTAGTTGGCATCCGAATAGCGGAACAGCTGGAAGTTTGCGTGCGCCCACGGCACGGTCCCGGCCATCCGGAGGTAGTCCTTGATGCTGAACTTCGTGTCGATGGCCTGCTTGGTCGGCATGGCCTTCAAGATGGCTTCCGGTGCGTCCGGCAGGCCGGAGCTGTGGTTCAACAGGGAGCGGACCGTGACAGGGCCCGGCGGGTGGACGAGCTGCTCGAATTCCGGGAAGTACTCCGTGACAGGGTCTTCAAGGCCCAGCTTTCGTTCCTGGACCAGCTTGAGTACTGAGACTGCAACCATTGACTGAGTGATGCCGCCGGCCTGGATCCGGTCGGTCACGGCTACCGGTTCGCCGGTCTCGACGTCTTGGCTCCCGTAAGCCTGGGACCATTCCCGGCCCCGGACTTTGATCTGGACGACGACGGCCGGCGCGCCCCGGTTGAGCATTTCATGCGCAAAGAAATCCGCAACAGGGGATTCCGGCACTGCCCCTTGCGAATCGGACGACGAGGTACCTGCGGGGGGTTCACTTGTCAGAGGGTAAGTGCAAGCGCCGGACGCCAAGATCAAGGCCAGGACGACGGCCACCCGGAATCCCGCCCGGGGTACGCCGGAAGTGTGAGAGGCCCGCGCAGCCTCCATGGCTGCCTCCTGAAGCTACGCCGCGGGGCAACGGCTCGGCGCCCTTGCCCCCGTAGTTTGATCGTCCTCTTCGGAAGCGAGGGGGTCAACGTTGAGAACCCGGGTGCGGCCCAAACCCAACCGACTCGCAGTAGTTGTCGTTATGAGCGCTCATAACGACAACTACTGCGGGGGCCCACGCCGCCAGGGTTCCCTGGCCGAGCTTGCGACGCGAGGGTGGCGGTGGGGATCAGTTGGGGTAAGGAGAGGCCTAGGTCAGCTTGACCTGACGGTTGACGTCCTTGTACAGCAGGTATCGGAACGGGCCCGGGCCGCCGGCATAGCAGGCCTGCGGGCAGAAGGCGCGCAGCCACATGAAGTCGCCTGCCTCCACTTCGACCCAGTCGTTGTTGAGCAGGTACATGCCCTTGCCCTCCAGGACGTACAGGCCGTGTTCCATGACGTGGGTTTCCGGGAACGGGATGACCCCGCCGGGCTGGAACGTCACGATGTTCACGTGCATGTCGTGGGCCAGGTCGTTGGGGTCCGCGAAACGCGTGGTTGCCCAGACACCGTTGACGTCAGGCATTTCGCCGGCTTCAACTTCGTCGTCACTCGTGACAAAGGACTTGGCTTCGTAGCCCTCAAGGCGCTCGTAGGCCTTGCGGATCCAGTGGAAGGAGACGATGTCGTCCGAGACGTTCTCAAGGCCCCAGTTGGAACCGGCAGCCAGGTAGGCATAGCCGCCCTCTTCGAGCTGGTGCAGTTCGCCGTCGAGGGTCAGGTTGACCTTGCCCTTGGTGACAAAGACGACGCCTTCGACGCCTGCTTCGAACTCTGCCTTGGGAGCGCCGCCACCCGGGCCGATCTCAACGATCAACTGGGAGAACGTCGTGGCGAATCCGGAGATCGGACGGGCAATGATCCAGGAACGGGTGTTCGAGAAGCCCGGCAGGTTGCTGGTCACGATATCGGTCAGCACGCCCTTGGGGATGACCGTGTACGCCTCCGTGACGATCGCGCGTTCAGTGGTGAGGTGGGTCTGCGGCGGCAGGCCGCCCTGGGGATAGTAGTACTTGCCCATCATTGGATCCTTACTTGGAGGTGGTGTGTGCGAGCCGGGGATGCGCCAGTGCAGTCAGCCGGGGGAGTTCGACGCCGGCAAGCGCCAGCACTTCTTCGGCACCTACCGCTCCGCACTGGACGCCGCGGAGGACGAAGGCGGCCAGTGCCCGGGCGGTGGCGGGTTCGTCCATGACGCCGCCTTCGGTGCGTTCCACGTAGTTGCGGAGGCGGGCCGCTGCGGCGGGCAGGCCCTCGCGGTAGAAGGCGTACGTTGCAGCGAAACGGCTCGGCAACTGGGCAGCATGCAGGTCCCAGCCCTGGTAGTAGCCGCGCTCAAGGGAGCGGCGGACCAAACGGCCGTGCAGCTTCCACGCGTTTTCCACGTTGTCGCCCACCGGGATGATGTTGGTGGAACCGTCCGAGAGCCGGATGCCCGTCCCCGCAACGGCCAACTGCATGACTTCCTTCGCGAAATCCGCCACCGGGTGCTCCATGGACTGGTACTCCGCGGAGATCTGCAACGAAGCGGAGTAGTCATAGGTGCCATAGTGCAATCCACTGATGCGGCCCGGAACTGCGTGCGGAAGCTGGGCCACGGGGGAGGTCCCCTCCGGGCCGAGGATCAGTTGCGGCGTCTCTACCTGGACTTCGAAGCGGAGCCGGCCCGCCGGTAGCGAGTGGATCTCTTCGAGCCGGGAGACCGCGAAGTCCATGGCCTGCACCTGGGCCACCGTGGTGACCTTCGGCAGGGTCAGGATGAGTCCCTCGGGCAGTTCTCCGGCCGAGGCCAAAGTGGAGACGAACAGGTCCAGGGTCTTCAGGCCACGTGCCCGGGTGGGGGCCTCGAAGCACTTGAACCGGATGCCGATGAACGGCGGGGCCGAACCTGCGGCAACGGCTTCGCTGACAGCCTGGGCAGCCGCTACGGCCGCGACGTTTTCTGCTTCGTCGCCCCGGTCGCCGTAGCCGTCCTCGAAGTCGAGGCGCAAGTCCTCGATCGGTTCGCTGCGCAGTTTGGCAGCCACACGGGTGGCGACGGCGGCGGCCAGTTCGGGCTCCTGGCCCAGCAGCGTACCGAGCCTTTCGAGCCCGCCGTGGGCCTCCGCCGTCGTGATTGCCTGGGCGCCCCATTCAGCCGACATCGACGGCGTGAAACGGTCCGCCGGGACGTACACCGTGTGCACAGGCTGGCGGGTGCCGTCGTCGCCGGGGTAATTGCGCTCCAGCAACTGGTCAGTGGCGGCCAGTTGGGAGTCGATCGCGGCAAGATCTGCCGCCGAGAAGGAGGATGCGGCCATTCCTACACCAGCTCGTAGGCGGGAGTGGTGAGGAAATCCGTGTAGTCCTCGGAGAGACAGATGTCCGCGATCAGGCGGCTCGCCGGCTCGTAGAACTTCTCGAAGGACTCGGCGTCGACCTCTCCGTGCAGGCGGTCAGTCTCTTCGCCAAGGATCCGGGTGACCAGTTCGCGGGTGACCGTGTTGCCGGTGTCGGCGAGGACGGACTTGTTGCGGATCTGCTGCCACACCTGGGAGCGGGAGATTTCCGCCGTGGCGGCGTCTTCCATGAGGTTGTGGATGGCGACGGCGCCGCTGCCCGAAAGCCACACCGCGGTGTACGCGACGGCGACGTAGAGGTTCAGGCGAAGCCCGGCCTCGGTCACGTGGCCACCGGCTGAGGAGATGTCCAGCAGCTGATCGGCGGTGACGGAGACCTCCGGGCGCTGCTTGTCCAGCTGGTTCGGCTTGTCGCCGAGCACGGAGTCGAACACTTCGCGGCACGTGGAGACGAGGTCCGGGTGGGCCACCCAGGAGCCATCGAAACCGTCGTTGGCCTCGCGGGTCTTGTCCGCGCGGACCTTCTCGAAGGCCTGGGCCGTGATTTCGGGCTCGCGGCGGTTCGGGATGACGGCTGCCATGCCGCCCATCGCGAAGGCTCCGCGCTTGTGGCAGGTCTTGACCAGCAGTTCCGTGTAGGCCCGCATGAACGGGGCCGTCATGACCACGGACGCGCGGTCCGGCAGGATGAAGGACTCGCCGGCGTCGCGGAAGTACTTCACGATGCTGAACAGGTAGTCCCAACGGCCCGCGTTCAGGCCGGAGGCGTGGTCCCGCAGTTCGTAGAGGAACTCGTCCATTTCGAACGCGGCAGGGATGGTTTCGATGAGCATGGTGGCACGGACACTGCCCTGCGGGATGCCGAGGTAGTCCTGGGCGAAGACAAAGATGTCGTTCCAGAGGCGTGCCTCGAGGTGGCTTTCCATCTTGGGCAGGTAGTAGTACGGGCCGTGGCCGTTGAGCAGGAGCTGCTTGGCGACGTGGAAGAAGTGCAGGCCGAAGTCCACCAGGGCGCCAACGGTGGGTTCGCCGTCGAGCAGCAGGTGCCGTTCGTCCATGTGCCAGCCGCGGGGGCGGGCGACGACGACGGCGAGCGGCGCGTCGGTGCGGAGCCGGTATTCCTTGCCCTCCGGGGAGGTGTAGCTCAGGGTGCCCTGGGCGGCGTCGCGGAGGTTGAGGATGGCGTCGATGACGTTCGCCCACGTGGGGGTGCTGGCGTCCTCGAGGTCCGCGAGCCACACCTTGGCGCCGGAGTTCAGGGCATTGATCGCCATCTTGGCCGGGGAGGCCGGGCCGGTCATCTCGACCCGGCGGTCCTGCAGGGCCTGGGGTGCTTCGGCGACCTTCCAGTCGCCGTTGCGGATGTCCTGCGTTTCGGGCAGGAAGTCGAGGCGGCCGGTGCGGGCCACTTCTTCACGCTTGGCGACGCGGGCCGCGAGGAGCTCGGTGCGGGTGCCCGCGAAACGGCGGTGCAGTTCCTCCACGAAGGCCAACGCCTTGGGAGTCAGGATCTCCTCGGCGCGTTCGATCGGCCGGGGGTCTGTGACTGTGAGAGCCATGGGGTGGTCCTTTCCTAGGGAGCGCTCTAGCGGGCTGCGTTTGCTGCGTTTGCTACGGCTGCGGCGACGTCGGCGGCAACGTGGGGGTCGAAGACGCTGGGGATAATGTAGCTCGCATTCAGTTCATCATCTGCAACCCGCTTGGCGATAGCCTCTGCGGCGGCCACGAGCATTTCCGGGATGATGTCCGATGCTCCGGCGTCGAGGAGTCCGCGGAAGAAGCCCGGGAAGGCCAGCACGTTGTTGATCTGGTTCGGGAAGTCGCTCCGGCCGGTGGCGACCACAGCGGCGTGCTTGGAAGCGATCACCGGGTCGATTTCCGGGGTGGGGTTGGCCATGGCGAACACGATCGCGTTCTCGGCCATCGAGGCGACCTGCTCTTCACCGATCACGTGGGGAGCGCTGACGCCGATGAACACGTCGGCACCCTTGAGGGCTTCGTGCAGCGTGCCGGAGAAGCCTGCCTCGTTGGTGTTCGCGGCAATCCAGGAACGGTGCTCGTCGTCGTACTTTTCGCCCGAGTGGATGGCGCCGGAGCGGCCGGCGGCGACAATGTGCTGCGCGCCCTGCGCCTTGAGGAGCTGGATGATCGCAGAGCCGGCGGCGCCGACGCCGGAGACAACGATCTTGACCTCGGACAGCTTCTTGTCCACCACGCGCAACGCGTTGACGAGGGCCGCGAGGGTGACAATTGCCGTTCCGTGCTGGTCGTCGTGGAAGACCGGGATGTCCAGCTCGTCGCGGAGCCGCTTCTCGATTTCGAAGCAGCGCGGGGCTGCGATGTCTTCAAGGTTGATGCCGCCGTAGACCGGAGCCATGGCCTTGGCGATCATGATGATTTCTTCAGTGTCCTGGGTGTCCAGGCAGACCGGCCAGGCGTCGACGTTGGCGAACTGCTTGAACAGCGCGGCCTTGCCTTCCATGACAGGCAGTGCCGCGGCCGGGCCGATGTTGCCCAGGCCAAGGACGGCCGAACCGTCGGTGAGGACGGCGATGGTGTTCCGCTTGACCGTCAGGTTGCGGGCAGCTGCCGGGTCCTCGGCGATGGCGAGGCAGACGCGAGCGACGCCGGGAGTGTAGGCGCGCGAAAGGTCGTCGCGGTTGCGCAGGGCCACCTTCGGGACGACCTCGAGCTTGCCGCCCAGGTGCATGAGGAAGGTGCGGTCCGAGACGTGCTGGACAGTGACGCCGTCGAGCGCGTTGAGGGCGTCCTTGACGCGGTTGGCGTGGTCTTCGTCCGTGGTGTTGCAGGTGACGTCAACAACCAGGGTGTCGTGGTGCGACTCGGTCACATCCAGCGCGGTGACGGCCGCACCGGCAGCGGCGACCGCAGCGGCCAGCTCGCTCGTGGCAGTGAAGCTCGACGGCGCGGCGACGCGCAGGGTGATCGAATTTCCGGGGCTCGGGTTCGCCATTGAATTTCCTCCTCGTACAGGCCCTTAGCGGGCCTCCGCTCAAACCGAATGTTTTCGTATTATGGATATTATTATCTACAAAGTGGAAACACAAGCCCTGATCGGCAGGCAAGCATTCCGGCGTCGCGTGCTGTATCTTGAGTGTTCTAAGCAATTCTTTTCACGATGCGGATAAGAGTTGTCGGATTCCGAGCCATAGGAGACAACGGAATGGCTGAAAAGCCCTCGGGAGGCGTGCAGTCCGTCGAGCGCGTCTTCGAACTGCTGGAACTCATCACCGACGCCGGCGGAGACGTCACGTTGAGCGAACTGTCGTCGTCGACAGACCTGCCCCTCCCCACCATCCACCGCCTGCTGCGCACGTTGGTGTCCCTCGGCTACATCCGGCAACTGCCCAATCGTCGCTACGCACTGGGCCCCCGGCTCATCCGGCTTGGCGAAGGCGCCAACAAGCAACTCGGAGCCCTTGCCCGTCCCCAGTTGAAGTCCCTCGTGGACCGGCTCGGCGAAACATCCAACATGGCCGTGCTGGATTCCGACATGGTCATCTACGTTGCCCAGGTTCCGTCACTGCACTCCATGCGCATGTTCACAGAGGTGGGCCGCCGCGCCCACACGCATGACACCGGCGTCGGAAAGGCCATCCTGGCCCAGCTGGATGACGAAGTGGTCCGCGGCATCGTAGCCCGCACGGGTATGCCGACTCCCACGGCAAAGAGCATCGGGGACATCGACTCCCTGCTCGCCGATTTGAACCGGATCCGTGAACGCGGCTACTCGATCGACGAGGAAGAGCAGGAGATCGGCGTCCGTTGCTTCGCGATGGCCGTCCCCAACGCTCCGACGCCGACCGCTATTTCCGTTTCCGGACCGGTGTCCCGCGTGGACCAGCACTTTGCCGACCGCGCCGTGCCGTTGCTGCGCGAGGCCGCCCTCGCGATCTCTGCCGAGCTGAACCAGAACTAATCCGTCCCGATGCTCGCTCACTTGTGTCGGGTTTCGGGTGGACGCTGGCTCACTTGTGTCGGGTTTCGGGCCGACGCTCGCTCACCTATGTCGTGTTTCGGCCGATGCTCGCTCACGGGGTGAGCGAGCATCCTGGTATTTGGCCCCATAGGTGAGCGAGCGTCCGGCGGGTCCGTTCCGTGGGGAGGGGCGGGCGCTCAGGCGAGGGCGCCGTCGTTCGCTTCGACGCCGTTAGGCTCCAAGTTGATCATCGGGGAGCGCCGCTCGAAGTACCAGAAGGTCAGCAGGCCCAAGGCGCAACCGAGGAACCAGCTGTAGTTGCCGATCCACGTGGCGTTGACCGTGGTGGCACCAGAGTCAAGGAGCGCTTTGGGGACCAGGACCGAGGCGATCGACACCACGCCGCTGATGGCGACTGCCTTCACCGCGTTCGGGTTGTAGCCGTTGCGGAACCAATACTTGCCGCTGGGCTTCATGGTGTACATGTCCTCAACCCATACCTTCTGCTTTCCCACGAGGTAGTAGCCGGCGATGAGGATGCCGAAGAGCGGGCCGATCAGCGCCCCCAGAACCCCGAGGGTGTAGTGGATGGCGTCGTCATTCGAGTACCAGTTCCACGGGGTCAGCACGACGGATCCGCCCGCGGCGATCATGCCACCCATGCGCCAACTGATCTTCTGCGGGCTCACGTTGGAGAAATCGAACGCCGGCGAGATGAAGTTGGCCACGATGTTGATGCCCACGGTCGCGATGACAAAGGTCAGTCCGCCGAGCAGCACCGCGAACACCGAATCGATTTCCTGCACGGTCTTGACCGGGTCCGTGATGAGGTGCCCGAAGACCGGGATGGTGGCCGACGCCGTGATGACCGTGAGCAGCGAGAAGAACAGGAAGTTGATGGGCAGGCCCAGGAGATTGCCCTTCTTGACGGCCTGGAAGCTCTTTCCGTAGCGCGCGAAGTCGCCGAAGTTGAGCATGGGGCCGGAGAAATAGGACACCACCAAGGCGATCGCGGAGATCATGACCGGGATGGAGGCCGCGAAGTCGAGCGGTTCGCCCGCGGAGAGGTTGAGGCTGATGTTGCTGATGCCGGCCTTGGATACCAAGTAGATGGCAAGAACCAACATGACAACGTAGACGGCCGGTCCGGCGAAGTCGATGAACTTGCGGATGCTTTCCATCCCGTTCCAGAACAACGCGGCCTGGGCTACCCAGAGGATTCCGTAGCAAATCCAACCCAGGGCGGAAAGCCCGAGGAATCCGTACTGGTGGACGTCGTACAACGGTTTCATGGCCGGGAAGAACTTTAGGAACACGATCACCAGTGCTTCCGATGCCAGGAAGGTCTGCACCCCGTACCAGGCAACAGCGATGAGCCCGCGGATGATGGCGGGGATGTTGGCGCCCTTGACGCCGAAGACCGCCCGGTTGATCACGGGATACGGCACGCCGGTCTTCTGGCTTGGCTTTGCCACGAGGTTGCAGAAAGCCTGGACAATCACGATGCCCACCAGCAGTGCCACCAACACTTGCCAGCTGGCCAGGCCGAGGGCAAAAAGACTGCCCGCCGTCACATAGCCGCCGATGCTGTGGACATCTGACATCCAGAAGGCGAACAGGTTGTAGCTGCTCCAGCGCTGGCTCTTCAGGGGCGCGAGGTCTTCGTTGCTGAGCCGCGGATCGCGGAGTGCCGCGGCGTCGTCGGTCGGGCTGCCCGGCAGGGTGCCCAGCGCGCCTGTGGGCCTTGTGCCGGTTTGCTCTGGGGCGAGTTGTGCTTCGGCCATCAGTTCCTCGAATCAGGGTTTTCCACGACAGGGGCAGTCGTTTCACTGATTCAATTCAATGGAACAGATGTTTCAGGACCGTTTCCGGGCAGCTAACTCTTCTTTACGCTTGGCGCCGGGTGCCCGGCGAGCGAGCCGAGGACAGCCGCCGTCGGACTACCGTCGCTCGATCTCTTCCAGTGCGTCGAACACCCCGGTGATTTCCCGGACGCGATCCCTTCCCGAGCGGCCCTTCGCCGCCAACACCCCATTAGCGATGACGCTCATGAGGCTCATGGCCGACGCGTAGCTGTCGAAGGCTCCGCTGCCCTCCACCGGGCATTCGATCCAGAGGGAGGCATCGGACGCAAGCCAGCGGGCGCTGGGGTCTCCGATCAGGATGGTGCTCGCGCCGGTGGAGGTGGCGGCCTTCAGGACATGCTGGAAACGGTCCGGCCTGCGCCGGAAGCCAAGCAGGACCACGACGTCGTTCCCGTCCAGTCCTGCCAGCTCCTCGCCCACGCTCTGGCCCGGCTGAGGGGCCAGGCTTACCGATGAACGGCATTGTAGAAGTTGCTGCCGTAAGTGGAGGGCTACGGGGAAACTGTTGCGGAAACCGATCAGCAGGACATTCCGGGCCTCAGCCAGTTGTTGTGCAACATTGAGGAGGCGATCGTCGTCGAGCGTGTCGAAAAGGCGGTCCAGGTTCTGCTGTTCCTGTGCCAAATGCAGGGGGACCCCGCCGTCGCCCTCTTGCCTGGCGAGCGGCACTCCGCTGGACCTCAGGCTCCGGGTGTGTTCCTTGACCTCATTGAAATCGGCGAATCCCAGCCGGCGGAAGAGCCTGCTCATGGTGGCCTTGGAAACGCCGCTTAGCTGGGCGAGCTCGGCCGCGTTGTAGACCGCAAGGTCGCCCAAGCGGTCCAGCAGGGTGTCCGCGGCCTTTTGTTCCTGCGGCCCAAGCTCCGAGTAGTGTTGTTCGATTCGCTCATCGATCCTCATGAAACAACCGTCTCACGCGGATCCGTAACTATCGCGAAATGGCAGGTGCTGCCCTTCTTGAGGAAGAGGGGCAACACCTGCCAGTTCGGCGCAGAAAGGCGCTTAAGGCCCGTCAGTGTTCGGCGGCGGTGCTCGACTTGAGCGGCACTTCCTTGCCCTCGGCGTCGATCAGCTTGCCGTTCTCGAAACGGTCGCCGTTCGCAAGGCAAGCAATATCCGATTCGGTGACCACGCGTCCCGTGCCTGCCACGAACACCGACTGGTTGTCCGAGTTGCCGGCCTTGAAGTGGTTGAAGAGCACGTTCAGCAGGATGGCCATGATGGCGGCCGAGCTGATGCCCGAGTGGAAGATCGTGGAGAACCAGGATGGGAACTGGTCGTAGAACTTCGGGGCCGCGATCGGGATCATGCCGAAGCCGATGGACGCAGCCACGATGATCAGGTTCATGTTGTTGCGGTACTCCACCTTGGAGAGCGTCCGGATGCCGCTAGCGGCCACAGTCCCAAAGAGTACGACGCCGGCGCCGCCCAGGACGGGCGTCGGAACCGCTGCGACCACTCGGCCGAGGACGGGAAGCACGCCGAGAACCACCAGGATGAGTCCGCCGGCACTGACCACGAAGCGGCTCTTGATTCCGGTGATGGCCACGAGGCCGACGTTCTGGGCGAAGGCGCTCTGGGTGAAGGAGTTGAAGAGAGGTGAGACGGCGCTTGAGAGCATGTCCGCACGCAATCCGTTGCCGATGCGCTTGGAGTCGACCTTGGTGCCCACGATTTCGCCAACCGCGATGATGTCCGCCGAGGTCTCGGTCAGGGTGACCAGGATGACGATCAGCATCGAAACAATGGACGCGATTTCGAACGTGGGAGCACCGAAGGCGAATGGAGTGGGGAAGGCAACGATCGGACCCTGGCCGACCTTGGAGAAATCGGCCATTCCCGTGGCGAGGGCGATGACGGTACCGATAGCCATCGCAAGGAGGATGGAAAGTCGGGAGATGGCCGCGTTGCCGATCTTGCTGAGGAGCAGGACAATGCCCATCGTTGCGGCGGCGAGACCGATGTTCGCCATGCTGCCGTAGTTGGGTGCGGCGCTGTTGCCGCCCATGGCCCAGTTGGCTGCGACGGGCATGAGGGTCAGCCCGATCGTCGTAATGACGGTACCCGTGACCACAGGCGGGAAGAACTTGATGATCTTGGAGAAGAGGGGAGTGATCGCCAGGCCGATCAAGGACGCCACAATGACCGAACCAAACACCGCCTGGATTCCGCCGCCTCCGTGGACGATCGCCACCATGGTGGAAACGCCGGCGAAGGATACGCCCTGGACCAGCGGCAGCTGCGATCCGAAGAACGGGATGCCGACGGTCTGAAGGATGGTGGCGAGGCCGCCGACAAACAAGCAGGCCGCGATCAGGAGGCCGATGTCCTGAGAGGACATGCCCGCGGCGGCTCCGATGATGAGCGGCGGTGCGATGATGCCGCCGTACATGGTCAAGACGTGCTGGAAGCCGTAGGCGAATGTGCTCCCGATCGAGAGGCGCTGGTCCTCGGGGCGGTCCGGCCCGGACTCTGCGGGGCGGGTTTTCTTCTTGGTGTTCATGGCAGACTTTCTTGGTTCATGGCAGACGTCTTTGTCTGGCTAACTTTGTCTGGCTAACAATGTGGTTTTGGGTATGGTTGCCCAACTGACTCGCATTTGATGTCGTTTTGAGGCTCCAAAACGACATCAAATGCGAGGGCCCACGCCGCCAGGGTTCCCTGGCCGAGCTTGCGAGGCGAGGGAGGCGGTGGGGATCAGTTGGGCGGGTACCTGGGGGCTTAGCAGAAGCCGGCGATGCCGTTCCACGCAGCCGGGGCAGGTGTG
This sequence comes from Arthrobacter sp. NPDC058127, assembly GCF_042884555.1. Classification (NCBI taxonomy): domain Bacteria; kingdom Bacillati; phylum Actinomycetota; class Actinomycetes; order Micrococcales; family Micrococcaceae; genus Arthrobacter; species Arthrobacter sp. NPDC058127. Next base: position 99,999 of record NZ_JBHVTT010000018.1, read on the forward strand.
GTGTTGTCGCGCTGGACCGTGGCTTCGATCAAGCCGTACGGGCGGTCAGCCGCGAAGAAGACCTCGTTGGGGTTGTCGAGGCCGAACGGGCTGAGGTCCACCAGGAAGTGGTGCTTGTTGGGCATCGAGAACTTGATCTCGTCCACTTCGCTGTGGGCCTCGAGGACCTTCTTGCCCATGTCGAACAGGGTCTGCTGCAGGGCGTGGGAGTAGTTCTCCGTGAAGCCTTCCAAGAGCAGGGCCTTGATGTCCTCGTAGCTCTTGTTGAAGTCGGTCCCGGCAGCGTCGAGCCCGGTGTTGTAGCGCCAGCGTGCCGAGACGTCGGTGGCGAGGATGCGGTCCGTGGTCTCGGGCAGCGTGGTGTACCGGTCGCGGGGGTAGCCCACGAAGCCGGACTGCGTGGTCTTGAGGACGGTCAGGTCCTTGAGGCCGGAAATGACGTGCGTCGTATTGCCTTCGCGGACCACGACGGCGGTGCGGACTTCCTGCCCCTTGCGGACAAAGCTGTGGTCGTGTTCGGAGCCGTGTGCCTGGATGCGGTCCCAAGTGTAGGCCTCAGCTTCCCAGCGGCCGCCCGTGACCCACTCGAACCCCGAGGTGAAGTGTTCGCTCAGGCGCAGCAGGAAGCCTTCGGGGGAGCCGATGCCGTCGCGGGCAAAAGCGTAGATGGTGTTCTTCTGGGTGTCCGTGGCGACGACGTGTGCGTTGTCGCCTTGGAGGTGCGCAGCCTGGAAGTCGCCACGCAATTGCGAGGTGACGTTAAGGTCTTCGATCTGGTGGCGGTCGGTGTCGCGGGTGACTTTGACGACGCGGACTTCAGCCTTGCCGTACTGGTTGTCGCCGAGGACGATCTTGTTGCTCATGGTCATATCCCAACTTCTATGAGGTGGAACCCCTAAGGTCCACCAATGAAATTAAGCGCGTGTTTCGTACGCGTTTCTGGTGGAGCCGACCCAACAAAAAAGAGCCGGCATCCGTTGATGCCAGCTCATTACGACCCTGCCTGCTGCTCCCAGGTTACGTGACCTGCGCCACGAATTGAAGAAAGCGTAGCCCACGTTTGCCAGTGGTGTACATCACTTCCGGAGAATCGTTATCTACTTTCCGATTGTGACCGACGGCGGCTGGCGGCGGGGGCGTGGCCCCGCGGGCACCCCTTGACGCGGTTCGGGAATCCCCTCTACCATTTCCATATAACAAAAAATGTTTTCCAAGATGTGGAAAGTACTCAAAAGCTTCAACCGCATCGCCACGGAGAACTTGAGCGCATGAAATAGGAGGACAGATGGACTCGCAGGATAAGAACAACGTCGTGGAATTCCCCGCGCCCGGCCAGGAACTGTACCTGCCGTTCGGCGCCACGGATCCTGACTTCTACATTCCGGCCGACTGTGACCGCACGCCCGGGACTTTCTCCCGCTGGCTGCGCGCCCTCCCGGTATTCGGCCGGCAGCGTTCCTAGGGCTCCTGCCCCTGGGGATGAGGGACTCTGCGCAACAGAGCCAAAAGGCGGGCGGCACTGAACCCTCCCTTCGGGGGTGGTGCCGCCCGCCGCTTTGTGCCGTGGGACGGATATTTCGCCCGGAGCCTACATTGGCAGGGCCTTGGCGATGGTCGAAACGATCATGCTCGCTTTGACCGCCACCAGGATGAAGCTCACAGCCACCAGGCCAATCAGTGCCCAAACCGGCGCGAGTCCGCGCTGCGGAGCGACCTTGTGGACAATCACGGAGCGGCCCACCACGTAGACTCCGGCGCCCAGGAAGGCCCATGTCCAGTGGAAGGGGCGGACCACCCCGTCCCTTTGCAGCTTTTGCCAGTCGAGGTAGGACAGCAGAACACTGACCCCGTAGATCAGCCAGCCCGAAACGATGAGCAGGAAATATGGAACGCTGAATGCGCTGGGGTCGAGGGTGGGTACACGCCTGGCGCCGACATACCGCAGGTGGAAGACCGGATTCCAGAGCAGCAGGATGATCAGGGTGATCACCGGCAACAGGGTGACGAGCCAGATGAATGGGTCGTAGACCGGGGTCTGCTTGCTGATTTCCGGGCGCGGTGCGGGCTGGACCGGTCCCGCGTATTGCGGAGGCCCCCCGTACTGCCCCGGACCGCCGTATGGCCCTGGCCGCGCGGCCTCGGGCCACGCCGCGGCGGGCTGACCCATTCCGGCCTGAGCCGCGCCGGCCTGACCCGGGCCGGCCTGACCCGCGCCGGCCTGGCCCGCGGCGGGCTGACCAGCGCCGGCCTGGCCCGGTGGGTTCCACGCGTTTCCGGTCCAAGCGTTGCCGTCCCACCACCGTAGTTGCCCGGAGCCCGAGGGATCCGGGTACCAACCTGGAGGAGTCGGCGTGTTGTTCTGGGGGACGGTCATGATGTGCCTCCTGATCTACGACCTAATCGAGAGGCTACTCCTAACCCCTGACGATTTTCTGTGCGGCGGCTGAATGTTTGGCAATAAGTTCCGGGATGTCCAGATCGGGGATCTGACCGTCCACAACGCGCCACTTACCGGCCACCATGACGCGGTCGGCGCGGTCGGCCGCGCAGAGCAACAAGGCCGCGATGGGATCGTGGCTGCCGGAGAAGCGCAGCTCGTCAAGCGTGAACAAGGCTAGGTCGGCCTGCATCCCGGGAGCGATCTGCCCGATGTCCGTGCGGCCCAGCACCGCAGCGGATCCTCGCGTCGCCCAGCCGATGGCGCGTTCCACAGGGACGTCCGCGCCGTAGCGCAGCCGCTGCAGATACAGCGCCTGCCGCGCTTCGAGGATCATGTTGGAGGCATCGTTCGAAGCCGAACCGTCCACTCCCAGCCCCACCGGAACTCCGGCCGCCTCAAGTTCCAGCACCCGTGCGGTGCCGGACGCGAGCCGCATGTTCGACGTCGGGCAGTGTGCGACGGCGGTGCCCGCGGCACCCAGCCGGGCGATCTCGTCGTCGTCGAAATGGATGCCGTGGCCAAGCCAGGTACGTTTTCCGAGCCAGCCGACGCTGTCCAGATAGTCCACCGTGCGCAGCCCGAACATCTCGCGGCAGAAATCTTCCTCGTCGATGGTTTCCGCGAGGTGTGTGTGGAGCCGGACATCCAGCCGTTCGGCCATGGCGGCGCTCTCGGCCATGATTTCCCTGGTCACGGAGAACGGCGAGCAAGGGGCCAACGCGATTTGGATGACCGCTCCGTCTCCACGTTCGTGGTACTCCCCGATCAGCCGTTCGCTGTCCGCGAGGATCACCTCCGGACGCTGCACAGTGGAACGCGGCGGCAGCCCGCCGTCGTCCTCGCCCAGCGTCATGGACCCTCGGGTGAGGGTGGCGCGCATCCCGAGTTCACGCACGACGCCGACCTCGATATCGATCGCGTCCTCAAGTCCCGCGGGGAAGAGGTAGTGGTGGTCGGCTGCCGTGGTGCAGCCGGAAAGCAGGAGTTCCGCGAGTGCTACCTTCACGGCAAGTTCGAGGCTGTCCGGCGTCAGCCGCGCCCACACGGGATACAGGTTCTGCAGCCAAGGGAACAGGGGAGCGTTGGCCGCCGGACCCCAAGCCCGCGTGAGGGTTTGGTAGAAATGGTGATGCGTGTTGATGAGCCCGGGTAGCAGGACATGGCTGCCGGCGTCGAAGGTTTGATCGCATTGCGCGGAAGGCTGTGCGCCGGCGGGGACGAGCTCGGCGATTTTCCCGTCGCTGACCACGATGCCGCCGCTGGCGTCGAGCCCGTTGGCGGTGAACACTGCGAGGGGATTCTTGATCCAGAGCCGGGAAGGTGCAGGCCTTGCTGGAGTTGCTGGCTGGAAATCGGATTTCGGGGACACGGGGATCCTTGTCTGGTCGGCGTAATTGCGTTCCAGCTCAGTGGTTCCTGTCTGCTGATCCAGGTTCCGGAGGTCAACCCTGCCGGTGGCACCCAGCGTAGGTCGCTCGTCGAAGTGCGTCAATGTGACCGGCGCCCGAACACGGCCTCATGCCCGGCGTTCAGCGTGAATTTCACATCTCGAAACTTTTTTTCCAGAAACTATGGCGCGGCTCACATCTCCGGTGCTAATCTCAATTTGCCAAAGGCGGGCACCCGGACTCCGGGAAGCTATCTACCAGGCGAAACCTTCAAAAGCACATGCTGAAGCCTGGTAATCGCAGCACTGGTCCGTCATGTCCAGACGCCTCCCTGGTTACAGGCTTCCTCAGCACTAAGGAAGTCGCACATGAGTACCACCGTCACGGCCGAACGTTTCTTGGCCACTTCCATTGAGCTGGCAACAGCCAATGTCCTCAACAGCGGCGGGCCGTTCGGCGCCGTCATTGTCACCGCGGATGGCCGCGCCTTCGAAGGCGTCAACCGGGTCACCGCTACCAACGACCCCACGGCCCACGCCGAGGTCACCGCCATCCGCAATGCCTGCCGCGAGCTCGGCACCTTCGATCTCAGCGGAGCCACCCTCTACACGAGCTGCGAGCCATGCCCCATGTGCCTCGCCTCGGCGCTCTGGGCACGCATCGGAAACGTGGTTTTCGCAGCAGACCGGCACGACGCCGCATCCGTCGGCTTCGACGACGCCGTCTTCTACGAATACTTCGAGAACGAAGACCGGGACAAGCTTATGCCGGTCCGCAAGCTGGAACTGGGCGACCCCCAGGTCCCGGCCATCCTGGAACCGTTCAACACCTGGAACACGCTTGACTCCAGGATTGACTACTAGGGCCCGGTGGCTGAAATGACAATCCTGGACCCCGCAGAAATGCGAACGGCAACTGAAAAGCAGGCTGCGCCTTCCGGCGCAGGGCAGACAGAAGCACGCGAAAAGCACACGGCAACCGGACTGGCGCAGCGGGGCAGCAGCCCCAGGCCCCCGGCGTCGAACTCCTTCCTGGATCGTTTCTTCCAGATCACCAAGCGTGGCTCCACGCTGGCCCGCGAATTCCGCGGCGGCATCGTCACGTTCTTCACGATGGCCTACATCGTTATCCTCAACCCCCTGATCCTGGGCGGATTCTCAGCCCAGAACGCACCCACGGATGTAGCTGGCGGATGGTTGTCCGCAGCACAGGTGGGGGCAGTCACCGGCCTGACCGCCGGTGTCATGACGGTCCTCTTCGGCCTCATCGCGAACCTACCGTTCGGGCTCGCCGCAGGCTTGGGAATCAACTCGTTCCTCGCAGTCGCCGTCATCCATGAAGTCACCTGGCCGGAAGCCATGGGCCTGGTGGTCATCAACGGCATCCTGATTGTCCTGTTCGGCGTCACGGGCGCCCGGACCGCGATCTTCAAGGCTGTTCCCAAGGAACTCAAGGCCGCCATCACCGTTGGCATCGGCCTGTTCATCGCCTTCATCGGCTTCGTCGATTCCGGTTTCGTCCGCGCCACAAAAGGCGGACCGCCGGTACAGCTCGGTAACGATGGCTCCATCACATCTATACCTACCCTCATTTTCATTGTCGGTCTGCTGGTCATGGGAATCCTTGTAGCCCGTAAGATCCAGGGCGGCCTCCTGATCGGAATCGTCGCCACCACGGTCCTCGCCGCCGTCGTCGAGGCCGTCATGCACATCGGGCCTGGCAGCGCCGCCAATCCCGGTGGCTGGCACCTCAACACCCCGGTACTGTCCGGCCAGCTGGTATCCGCCCCGGACTTCAGCCTGGTAGGCCACTTCGACCTCTTCGGTTCGTTCTCGAGGATCGGCGGCCTGGCGGCCACGATGTTGGTGTTCACCCTGGTGTTCACCAACTTCTTCGACGCCATGGGCACCATGACCGGCCTCGCCAAGAGCGCCGGCGTGGCTTACAAGGACGGTACGTTCCCCAAGCTCAAGTCGGCCTTCATTGTCGAGGGCCTGGGCGCGGTAGCCGGCGGCGCGACGTCGGGTTCGTCCAACACCGTGTACATCGACTCCGCTGCCGGCATTGGCGAAGGCGCCCGTACCGGCCTGGCGTCGGTGGTCACCGGCCTGCTGTTCCTGGGGTCGATGTTCCTGACCCCGCTCACCAGCGTGGTTCCGCTCGAGGTCGCAGCCGCAGCCTTGGTGGTAGTGGGAGCCATGATGATGGCACAGATCCGCGAGATCAAGTTCTCCAAGTTCTCCGTGGCCCTGCCGGCCTTCCTGACCATCGTCACCATGCCGCTGACCTACTCCATCGCCAACGGAATCGGCGTCGGGTTCATCTCCTGGGCCGTGATCCACGCGGCATCGGGGAAGGGCAACAAAGTCCACCCGCTCATGTGGGTGGTGACCGTGGGCTTCCTGATCTACTTTGCCCGCGGGCCGATCAGCGCGCTGATGGGAGCGTAGCCGGCCATTGAGACGGCGGTCCGGCCGCAAGTCACCGCAATGAATAGGCGTCCGCCGATCGTCACCAACCGCATAGTGCGGACGACGACGGCGGGCGGCGGTGGGGTACGGCCGCTCCGCTAAGGACCGGGGTGGGAAATGAGAGGCCCGCCCCGGTCCTCTTCGCGAAACGGGTGATCACGCACCCAAGCTTCCCCGAACACACGCAAGGAATGAGAATATGAGGCAAGATCGCACACTGCCCCGGGCGGGTCTCCGGTCCGGGACCTCGGTAAAGGAGGTGTTGCCATGCTGGATTTGATGCCCTCGCTGGGCACCTGGCGACCCGCGGTCTCCGGGCAGCGATGCGCCGTCGCCACCATCGTGGCCGTGGGAGGTTCCGTGCCCCGGCCCCCCGGCACGTCCATGCTCGTTTCCGAACAGGGCGACGTGCTTGGCAGCCTCTCCGGAGGTTGCGTGGAAGGCGCCGTGGTGGAGGCCGCCCTTCAAGCAATGCGCGACGGCGGCAGTCGCCTCGAGTCGTTCGGCTACAGTGCCGAGGACGCGTTCGCCGTCGGGCTCACGTGTGGCGGCGAGCTCGAAGTCCACATCCAGCCGACCGGGGCCGCCGGCCTGGACTTGGCTTCATTGAACAACGCTTTCGGCGGCTCCTCCCTGGCACTCATCCGCAGGCTCGACGCCGCGGGAGGCGCCGTCGTCGTTCCCGATCCGGCAGCTTTTTCCGCCGCAGGTTCACAAGAACTTTCGGACCTTCTTGGCGGGGATGACTCCGTGATCCGCGCGGCCGCGGCGCAGCTTGAACCGCTTCTCCGCGGAGGCCGTGCAGGGATGGTGCGGCTCGCCCCGGCCGAAGGCTGCGGGGGCTCCGGGCCGGAAACCGAACCCATCACCCTCTTCGTGGAAAGCCGCCTGCCCGCGGCCCGCATGCTCATCTTTGGCGCCAACGACTTCGGCGCGGCATTGCTCCCCGCCGGGAAACTCCTGGGCTACGAGGTCACCTTGTGCGATGCGCGGCCCGCTTTTGCGAGCCAGGGCCGTTTCCTCGCCGCCGACCACCTTGTCACGGACTGGCCGCACCGCTACCTTGCCGCCGAAGCAGCCGTCGGCCGGATCGATTCCCGCACCGTCGTGTGCGTGCTGACCCACGATCCCAAATTCGATATTCCCCTGCTGGAAACCGCCCTTGCCTTGGATCTCGCCTATGTGGGAGCCATGGGTTCCAGGCGCAGCCACCGGCAGCGGATTGATGGACTGCTGGACTGCGGCATCCCGGCCGCGGCCCTTGAGCGCCTGCATTCGCCGATCGGGCTGGATCTTGGCGCGGTCACTCCCGCCGAAGTGGCCGTTTCCATTACCGCCGAAATCCTCGCGTCCCGCGCTCCGCAGCCGGCCTCCGCCCGGGGTTCGCTCAAGGACGGAACGGGACCGATCCACCGCACCAACACCCCCGAACAAACCCAGGAGAACCCATGGACATGAACACCATCGAGTCCGTGGTTGCCACCACGGATCCAGGCCAGTGGCGCGAGGGCGATGCTTGGCTCGCCGGCGGCACGGTCCTGTTTTCTTACGGAAGCCCGGTGGGCAGCGAGGAGCCGCTCAAGCGGTTGCTTGACCTAGGGCAAGCAGGCTGGCCGGCCGTAAACGTGAGCGACGCCGGCATTGAGCTGGCCGCCACCTGCACCGTCGCCGAACTCTACGCGCTCCCGGTGTCTGACGCTGTGGCCGGCCGGAACTGGCCGGGACTGGCTCTTTTCCGGCCGTGCTGTGACTCTTTCGTGGCTTCCTTCAAGGTGTGGAACATGTCCACCGTTGGCGGCAATGTGTGCACCGCCCTCCCCGCCGGGCCGATGATTTCGCTGTGCGCAGGTCTGGATGCGAGGGCCACCATCCTTGGCCGGCACGGCAGCAGCCGTACGGTTCCAGTGGCCGAGTTCGTTACAGGGGACGGGAAAAACTGCCTGGCACCCGGCGAGCTCGTGCGCAGCATCCAGCTGCCCGCGTCGGCCTTGGGGGCGAAGGTCGCCTTCCGCCGGCTCTCGCTCAGCAACCTCGGGCGATCCGGGGTCCTGCTGATCGGAAGGCTCGACGCCGATGGCAGCTTTGTCCTCACCGTCACCGCCGCCACCAAACGGCCTGTTCAGCTGCGGTTCGCTGCCGCGGAGTTGCCGGACGCCGAGCGGCTGGCCGCCGCCGTCGCGCATTTAATCCCTACAGAGCTGTACCACGACGACATCCACGGGCTCCCGGAATGGCGCCGCGACATGACCTTCCGACTTGCCGAGGAGATCCGCGCGGAGTTGCTCGAGCCGGTTCCGGACGGACCGCTCACCGTCTCGGGCGATTTCTGGCCGCCGCACGCCACGTCGCCGCAACCATCCACCCAACTCGCACAGAAGGAGGCCTGAGCATGGCAATCGAGATCAACGGAACCGCCACCGAGGCCGCACCCCGCCCGGGCCAGTGCCTTCGGACGTTCCTGCGCGAACAGGGCAACTTCGGAGTCAAGAAAGGGTGCGACGGCGGCGACTGCGGCGCGTGCACCGTCCACGTGGACGGCACACCCGTGCACAGTTGCATCTACCCCGCCGTCCGCGCCGAAGGGCACTCGGTCACCACCATCGAGGGGTTGTCGAACGGGGAAGAGCTTCATCCCGTGCAGGAGCAGTTCCTGGAAAACCAGGGCTTCCAGTGCGGTTTCTGCACGGCCGGCATGATGATGACCGCCGCCACCTTCGACGAGGAACAGAAAGCCAACCTCCCGCGAAACCTCAAGGGAAACCTGTGCCGCTGCACGGGCTACCGCTCGATTGCGGACGCCGTGTGCGGTAGCCACGGGCACGACGACGGCGACGCCGCGTCGCGGGCCGGCGCGGGAGCTAAGGGTTCGGGCCAGCTCGGCGACAACGTTCCCGCCCCCGCGGGTCGCGCCGTCGTCACCGGCACCGCCCGCTACACCCTCGACGTCCCCGCGGAACAGCTCCCGGGACTGCTGCATCTGAAGCTGCTGCGCTCGCCACACGCGCATGCCCGGATTGTTTCCATCGATACGACGGCGGCCCTCCAAATACCCGGCGTCGTCGCGGTTTTCACGCATGAGGACGCGCCGGACCGGTTGTTCTCCACGGCCCAGCACGAGCTTTACACCGATGATCCCGACGACACCCGCGTCCTCGACAACGTGGTGCGCTTCATCGGCCAGCGGGTTGCCGCCGTCGTCGGTGAATCGCTGGGCGCAGCGGAAGCCGGGGCTCGGGCCATCAAGGTGGAGTACGAACTCCTGGACGCTGTCTTCTCGCCGCAGGACGCGTTGCTGCCCGGTGCGCCAGCGATACACGGAGAGAAGGACGGGGAAACGGCCCGGATTTCCCGCCCACAGAACAACGTCGTGGCGGAGGTCCATTCCGAGCTGGGGAACGTCGAAGCCGGATTTGCCGCGGCCGACTTCATCCATGAGAACACGTACCAGACCCAGAGGGTGCAGCACGTCGCGATGGAAACGCACTGCTCCATCGCCTGGGTGGAACCCTCCGAGAACCCCGGGGAGGACCGGCTCATGGTGCGTTCCTCCAGCCAGGTCCCGTTCCTGGTCCGGCGGACACTTGCCCGCGTGTTCGATCTTCCCGAAGACCGCATCCGCGTCGTGGCCGGGCGCGTCGGCGGCGGGTTCGGCGGCAAGCAGGAAGTGCTCACCGAGGATCTCGTGGCCATGGCGGCACTCAAACTCCGCCGGCCCGTGCAAGTGGAATTCACGCGCACCGAACAATTTACCGCCACCACCACACGTCACCCCTTCACCATCAAAGTCAAGGCCGGGACGAGCAGTGACGGCCACTTGACCGCGATGAAGGTGGACGTGGTCACCAACACTGGTGCATACGGAAACCACGCGCCTGGAGTGATGTTCCACGGTTGCGGCGAATCCTTGGCCGTCTACAAATGTGCCAACAAGAAAGTGGATGCGCAGGCCGTCTACACCAACACGGTCCCGGCCGGCGCCTTCCGTGGCTACGGCCTGAGCCAGATGATTTTCGCGATCGAATCCGCCATGGACGAGCTCGCTGTCGGAATCGGCATGGACCCCCTGGACTTCCGGCTCAAGAACATGGTCCGGCCGGGTGACGACATGCTCTCCACGAACCCGGAACCGGAAGAGGACGTCTTCTACGGCAGTTACGGTCTGGACCAATGCGTGGCGCTGGTCCGCGATGCCCTCGAACGCGGCGGCCAACGCTACCGGGACGCCGGGCTCGACGATCTCGGTCCGGAGTGGGTCACGGGCGTCGGTTCCGCGCTGTCCATGATCGACACCGTTCCGCCTCGCGGGCACTTCGCCCACACGCGCCTCAGGCTCCTGCCGGACGGTACGTTCGACGCCGCCGTCGGGACGGCCGAGTTCGGCAACGGCACCACCACGGTCCACGCCCAACTGGCGGCGACCGCCCTGTCCACCTCGGCGTCGAACGTGGCCGTGCGCCAGTCCGATACGGACCTCGTGGAGCACGATACCGGCGCGTTCGGCTCCGCAGGAACCGTGGTGGCCGGGCAGGCAACCTTGCTCGCAGCGCAGGAGCTCGCAGTGCGGATCCGGGCCGTGGCTGCTGCGTTTGCCGGTGTTTCGGAGGCGGAGTGCCTGCTCGAGGACGGTGCGGTGCGTTGCGGTGAGCGGGTCTTGGCGCTAGCGGAGGTGCACGACGCCGCGCGGCAGCAGGGCATGGAACTCGCCGCCGAAGGGCGTTGGGGCGGAACTCCGCGTTCGGTTGCCTTCAACGTCCACGGATTCCGGGTGGCCGTGAACACCGGCACGGGGGAGCTGCGGATCCTGCAGAGCGTCCAGGCGGCCGATGCCGGCGTCGTGGTCAATCCACGGCAATGCCGCGGCCAGGTGGAAGGCGGAATCGCCCAGGCGCTGGGTGTCGCACTGTATGAGGAAGTCCGCGTGAACGACGCAGGCAAGGTCACCACCGACATCCTTCGGCAGTACCACATCCCTTCCTTCGCGGACGTGCCACGCAGCGAGGTCTACTTCGCGAAAACGAACGACCAGATGGGGCCGCTCGGCGCGAAGTCCATGAGCGAGAGCCCGTTCAACCCCGTTGCGCCCGCGCTGGCCAACGCCATCCGGAACGCCACCGGGGTGAGGTTCGCGGCGCTCCCTATCGCCCGGGACAAAATCTACCTGGCACTGAAGGACGCCGCCGCCTCCGCCCCCACCCAACTGACTCGCATTTAATGTCGTTATCGAGCCTCATAACGGCATCTATTGCTAGTCAGTTGGGGGTGGCTAGCCGCTGAGGAGGTGCAGCTTGTCTTTCGTGTCCACGTCGGCTCCGTCGGCGAGGTCGCTGCAGTCGATGACGTCCACGAGGCCGGGGTGTGCTTTGAGGAAACGGCGTGCTCCGGCGTCGCCCACGGCCGATTCTGCTACCTCGGCACGGAGCGTGACGTCGATGATCAAGGGGTGGCCGCGCCTTAGCTTTGTTGTGTGGCCACCGTCGAAGGCGGCTTCCGGGTATCCCGCCGCGGTCACCCGGCCGGCTTGGTGCGCTGCTAACAGCCTGGCGACGACGGCGGGGGTCACCCCAGGCTGGTCCACCAAAGTCACCATGACATTGTGGCCGTGTGTAGCTGCCGCAATACCGGTGCGGAACGAGCTGGCCATGCCGGTCGCCCACTCCGGGTTGTCGACGACGAGGTACTTGTCCAGCTCCGTAGCGCCACGGACATCCTCGGCTCCGGCACCGAGCACTACGACTACCTTGGAGCATCCGCCGTCGAGCAATGTCTTGGCGAGCACTTCAACCAAGGTGCGGCCGCGGAAGGGCAGCAGCGCCTTGGGGCCGAGGCCCAGGCGTGTCCCTGCGCCGCCGGCCAACAGCACACCAACGGTGGGCGCGGGGCTGGAATCGTTCATGGGGTTCACCCTATCCATGCGCCCTCGAGAGATCTCTAGGTTCACCTTGCACTCCAATATAGGTCTACCGAAAAAGGTTGAATATTACCCGCGGGTAGGCCTTCTGGCTGGCTCCCATGGCCGATATTCTCTTAGGGACTTCACGAGAGTCAGTGGTCATCGAAGGGGATGCAATGACGCATCCGCGGTGGAAAGAGGGTTTATGTCTGGCATTTTCGAAATCTTGACGGCTGGGGAGCAATCGTTCCGTTTCCGGTTGAAGGCCGATGATGGAACGGTAGTGGCAGTGTCGCCCAGGTTCCCGGATATTGCGGCCCTTGTGGCCGGTATCAACGCAGTCAGGGAGAATGCCGCCACAGGATTCGTGGTGGATCGCCGCTCGCTCGGAGCGTGACAACAAATCGGCGGTAGTGCTCATGGAGCACTACCGCCGATTCTTTTTTGCACCTGTTTAGGAGTCGCCCCCCGAACCGCCGGTGGTGCCGGCAGTCACGTCGAGCAGTTTGTACCGATCGATGGCGTACGACGGCGCACTCGGGTCAACCTCGCCCCTCGCCGCGAGGAGTTGGAGGGCTTTGACGACGATGGAGTGGGTGTCGTTTTTGAAGAAGCGGCGTGCGGCTTGGCGGGTGTCGGAGAATCCGAAGCCGTCGGCGCCGAGGGAGGCGAATTCGTTGGGGATGAATTGGCGGATCTGGTCGGGGACGGCCTTCATGTAGTCGGTGACGGCGATGACCGGTCCGGTGGCGCCGGCGAGTTGCTGGGCGACGAACGGGGTGCGGGGTTCTTCGCCGGGGTTCAGGAAGGCGTGTTCTTCGGCGGCGAGTCCGTCGCGTCGGAGTTCGTTCCAGGAGGTCACGGACCAGACATCGGCGGAGACTCCCCAGTCCTGGGCCAGGACCTTCTGGGCTTCCAGGGCCCAGGGGACCGAGACGCCGGAGGCCAGGATCTGTGCCCGGGGCCCGTCGGTTTTCGCCGGGGCCAGCAGGTAGATGCCCTTGAGGAGGCCCTCGGTGTCGAGGTTTTCCGGTTCCGCGGGCTGGCTGATCGGCTCGTTGTACACGGTGAGGTAGTACATCAAGTTCCGGTCGGCGGAGTCCGGGCCGTACATGCGTTCGAGGCCGTCGCGGATGATGTGTCCGATTTCGTAGCCGTAGGCGGGGTCGTAGGTGAGGACGGCGGGGTTGGTGGAGGCCAGGATGGGGGAGTGTCCGTCGGCGTGTTGGAGTCCTTCGCCGGTGAGGGTGGTCCGTCCTGCGGTGGCGCCGATGATGAAGCCGCGGGTCATTTGGTCCGCGGCGGCCCAGAAGGCGTCGCCGGTGCGTTGGAAGCCGAACATGGAGTAGAACACGTAGATCGGCACGAGGGGTTCGCCGTGGGTGGCGTAGGCGGTTCCGGCGGCGGTGAAGGCCGCGACGGCGCCGGCTTCGTTGATGCCGGGGTGGATGAGCTGGCCCATGGGGGATTCCTTGTAGGCCAGGACGAGGTCCCGGTCCACGGAGAGGTAGTTCTGGCCCTTGGGGTTGTAGATCTTCGCGGTGGGGAAGAACGCGTCCATGCCGAAGGTGCGCGATTCGTCCGGCACGATGGGGACAATCCGGTGCCCGAATTTCTTGTCGCGGAGCAGGTCTTTGAGTAGACGGACGAAGGCCATGGTGGTGGCGGCCTGCTGTTTGCCGGAGCCGCGCTTGGCGACGTCAAAGGTCTTGGCGTCGGGCAGTTCGACGGCCGCATGGTTGGAACGCCGTTCGGGGACCAAGCCTCCCAGCGCAGCTCGGCGCTCGAGGAGATAGGCGATCTCGGGTGCGTCCATGCCGGGGTGGTAGTACGGGGGACGGTACAGGTCGGTGTCGAGCTGCTCGTCGGTGATGGGGATGCGCAGGTGGTCGCGGAAGGCCTTGAGGTCCTCCAT
>NZ_JBHVTT010000019.1:0-107958 GCF_042884555.1 Arthrobacter sp. NPDC058127
TCTCTTCACGCGTAAAACCCTTGTTATCAACGGCCATCGCCGGCTCCTTCAATCAACAGGTAATGAATGACTCACAACCAGCTTGACGATGAGGGAGCGTTGGCGAAAAAGGCGTCAGATGTGAGCGAGCGTTGGCGAAAATGGCGTCAGATGTGAGCGAGCGTGCTACGAGGCAAACGCTCGCTCACGTATGTGCCCTCCAATCCCGTCGCTCGCTCACTTATGCGGGCTTTTGGCGTGACGCTAGCTCACCCGTCAAAACCCTGAACCCCAGTTCCGGATTGAATCCATGGACCTCCCGCGTGTCCAATGCCGACATGAAGGCCAGGATTTCCTCCGTGATCACCTGCCCGGGAACCAAGACCGGGAATCCCGGCGGGTAGGGGGTGACGAAGGACGCCGAGACCATCTCCTCTCCTGCCCCGACCCTTCGCGCAAGTTCGGCAGCAGTGAAGTATTCGCAGGATCCGGCCTTGTAGCTCTCAAAATAGGCGTCCCGCATGTTGCCGTCCGGCGTGTCCGCGTCCCTGCGGAACCGTTCGGCGAAGCGGCTGAAGTCCGGCAAGGGCGGCGGCGTGCTGGTCAGTGCCGCGACACGGGCACGGCGGGCCCGCTGGCCCAAGCCGCTCAGGCCGGATTGCTCGTCTTCGAAGGTCTCGGCCAGTTTGACCAGGACCTCGACGAGGTAGGCGACGGCACTTCGCGAGGTGCCAATGTTGGTCATGAAGAGAACGCTGTTCCTTGACGTCTTGTTGACCTGGATCCCGTACTTGTCCATCAGGAAGTCGTGCTTGAAGGTATCGCCGTCCACGCCGGTGAGGCCGATATGCAGGGTCAAACGGCTCGGATCAACAACGAATTCGTCCCGCTCCCAGGCTTCCGACATGGCCGCCAGCCCGTCGCGGAGCGGCATTTGCCGGCTGGTTTCGCGGTACTGCGCAGGTATGAGGTCCTGGGTGCCGAGGACGCGGAAGTACTTCTTCAGCAAGGGGTGCCTCGCCACGGCCTGGGCGATGCTGACCGCGAGATCTGCCTGCCGTTGCACGAGTTCGTATCCTTCGAACTCGACCTGCCGCCGTCCCATGTCCAAGGAAGCCAGGATCTGGTAGTTGGGCGACGTGGAGGTGTGCGTCATATACGCCTCCCGGAAGCTCTCCTCGTTCAACTGGCCGAAGTCCTGGTCATGGATGTGGATCATCGAACCCTGCCGGAGCGACGTCAGGGTCTTGTGGGTCGACTGCGTCGAGTAGACCCTCAGGCGGGCCTTCGCCGGATCCGGCACCAGCCGTGTCTTCAGGAGCAGCTCATCGCTGACGTGCCCGACGCCGGAACCCGGGCCGCCGTCGTCGGGCTCGCTGCCGCCCGCCGCGCCGTCGGCCGCCCCGCCCGCCGCTGCAAGCTCGCGCAATTGCTGGGCGTAGCGGGCCGCATAAGCCGGATCCGCGAACTTTGCCTCGAGTGATCGGGCCGAAGCCATCGCAGTGCGGCGGCGGTAGATGTGGTGGAAGCCCGCGAATGCGAACCAGGCCTCGTCCCATAGGAATACCAGGTCCGGTTTGATGGCGAGGCACTCCTCCATCACTCGTTCGACGTCGTACACAATGCCGTCGAACGTGCAGTTGGTGAGGGCAAGCATCTTGACCTCGTGGAGCCTGCCTGCCCGGCGGTAATCCAGGAGCATCCGCTTGATGCTTTCCAAGGGAACCGCGCCATAGAAGGAGAAATCGTTCAAGGGGTACGCGTCCAAATATGAGACTTGCGCGCCGGCCAGCATAAGGGCGTAGTGGTGCGATTTGTGGCAGTTCCGGTCCACCAGGACCACATCACCGGGAGCCAGGATCGATTGGTGCACGATCTTGTTGGCTGTTGACGTTCCGTTGGTGACGAAAAGCGATTTTTGGGCGCCAAATGCCCGGGCCGCCAGCTTCTGGGCTTGTTTGAGGGAGCCGTGCGGATCCAACAACGAATCGAGCCCGCCTGACGTGGCAGAGGTTTCAGCAAGGAGCAGGTTGAGGCCGTAGAAATCGCCCAGATCGTTGATCCACTTGGAATGGATGACCGATCCGCCCCGGGATACCGGCAGGGCATGGAAAACACCGGCGGGTTTGCGGCTGTATTGCTGGACCGCGTGGAAGAACGGCGCTTCATACCGTTCCGCGATGCCGGCCAGCAAGGACAAATGGAGCTCTAGCCCGTCCTGGCGGCGGAATATCCGGCGGAATTGGCGGGTCAAGGAACCGGCGAGTTCTTCGATCCCCACGCCCGCCACAAGGTAGAGATCAAGCTCGGGGCGGAGTTGGCCCAGCTTCTCCGCCAAGCTCAGGATCCGGTCCAACGGTCGCTGGGGGAGTGACTTCCCCAAGAACCTGCCCAGGAAGCTGCGCACGTCCCGGCTCAGGCGCTGCCTGCTGTCGGGAACGAACCCCGGCCGCAGCACACACGCCTGGATGTCGGGGTTGAGCAGGACAGCCACGATGGCGTCCTCGAAGCTCGGCACGAACACGAGCTCGTAGTTGAAGGCGTCGGCGGGGCGGCGCTGGCTGAGCAGTTCGGTCTGAAGTGCTTCACGGTCGGCGCTGGAGACATCATCGATCACGAGGACCTCGAACCGCTTGCGCGATTCGGCGGGTTCTTCAACCCGTTCCGCTTCGCGTTCGGGGTCCGGCGATGGTTCCTGGGCATGTTGGTTGTGGCCGGCAACGCGTCGCGCGACTGGCTCTATGAGACTTAGCGCCTCGGGGTATTCTCCAGCCTCCAGGATTCGCCGCAATTCCATGACATATTGCTGCCCCGGAGACGCCCAATACATTTCGAGGGATTCCAGCAGCGGCAACAGCCTTCGAACCTCCTGCGGCAGTTCGCGCGGCTGCCGGCCGGCGAAGGTCCGGGCGCCGGCGGCCAGCTGTTTGACGGCGTAGCCAAGGAACTCCCACGCGTCCGCGCGCACCCGCCACGCGCTGCTGGGGACCTCGCCGCCGGCCTCTGAGTCGTCGTCGGCGTTTGGTCTTGCCGCCAAACCGGGGCCAAGCGCATTGCCGCTGGCAAGTGGAGTTGGAGGGAGAGGAAATGGGGCTGACTGCACTGTCGCGAAATCGGCGCGTGCCACGATGACTCCTTTGTCATGGATTGATAGCACTCTCTACTAAACGCCGCGGCTCGTCGCGGTGTAGGGCAAATGTCCGGGTTGCCGTCTGGGTGTCCAGATGGGAGCGGATCTTCCGGTCATACGTGAGCGAGCGTTGGGGGATTTGGTGTCATACGTGAGCGAGCGTTGGGGGACGAGTGGGCAGCTACCCTTCACGCCACAGCGGCAACGGGACGACGCTGCGGCTGCGCCCGGACTCGTCCAACACGTGCCCGAGGCGTTTGTAGTTGCGGACCACGGCTTGCCGGGAGATCACGGCGCTTCCTGGAGCGCGCTCCGCCAGTTCGCGCTCGTGGCCCTGGACCTCCAGGTAGTCGCGGACCCACAGTGTCACGAGCAGGTTCTGGGCGCCCAGAACCTGGGCGCTGAGCCTGCAATTCGGCAGGGCCGCGAAATAGCGCCCGACGGCGTCAACATGGTGGGCGGGCACGTTGAGGATCAGGCTCACTTCCCTTAGTCCTTGTTGGGCTGAAGCGGACGTATCGCACCTCAGCGTCATGTAGCCGGACGCGAGGAACCGCTCCACCCGCCGTCGTGCCGTTTGAGGAGAGACGCCGCAGGCGGCTCCCAGTTCCGCCCAACTGGCGCGCCCGTCCTTTGCCAGTTCCTCCAAGAGGGATGCGTCGAGCCTGTCCGGCGCATAGGCCGCCGGGGCGGGCACGGGTTCTGCCGACATGAGCCGTGCCCGCGCCGGTTCCAGGGTGCCGCTGCGCCAGTCGGAAGCCTGCCGGTAAAGCTTCGTGACGAAAACGACCTCCCGGTGGGTCACTCCGGGGAGGCCTGCGAAGGAGCCGGTGACGATCTCCATGAGCTCTTCGTGGCTCGAGGCGAAGCAGTCGATGAAGAGATCGTGCGAGCCGGACACAAGCGAAACGGTGCCGAATGCGGGCTCTTCGCACAGCTTCCGGACGAGGGCTTCGTTCTCGCTTGGAAGAGAGGAAAGACTGATGAACGCCGACCAGCCAGCACTCAGATAGCGCGGACCTGGGGCCGGGGTGATCCACGCCAGTCCCTGCTCAGCTAGGGCGTTCCAGCGGCGCGCGACGGTGGGTCCGGACAAGCCCAGGACATCCCCAACGCGGCTCCAGTCGGCACGGGGATTGATCTGCAGGGCATTGACGATTTCAAGATCAGTTTCAGAGATCATGGCCGATTCCTTCAAAATTCACGATTCTCAGAAGATTTCAAACAAATTCCTAGCCAGTGTAGACGGCGGACCTAACGTTGTGACTCGCATCACCCCCACTCGCATCCGAAGACCCAGGCAAAGAAGCCCCCAACACTCAAGGAAGCACATGGCAAGCAAGACAGCACCTCCGGCGACGGCGGCCATCGCCCGCCGGACCATCACAGGAATGATCGTGGCGATGGCCCTGATCGAATCGCTCAGCGGAGTCACCCAGGGTTACCTGAACCCGATCCTCCCCGCCTTGGGGCCCGCCTTTTCGATCGACGACCCCACCATCAACGGCATCTTCCTCATCTCCAACGTGAGCTTTGCCGTGCTCACGCCGATCATCTCGCGGCTCGGCGACAGCTACGGCTACAGGCTCGTCCTCCGCTGGTCGACGGCGGTAGTCGCGGCCGGCGTCGTCATGATGGCGTTGTGGCCGTCGCTGTGGACGGTGACGATCGGCGTCGTCATGCTCACGTGCGTGGTTGGCTTCATTCCGCTCATGATGGGCATCCTGCGCGTCAGCAGCCCGGCGCGGACCCGCACCGGGGTCAGCGTGATGATCGGCATGCTCATGATCATGGTTGGTGCCGGCGGCCTCCTCGCCGGGATAATCGGCGTCGACGATCCCACCCTCGGATTCTGGGTGGCAGTGCCGTTCGCGGTTGTGGGGTTGCTTTGCTCCTTCGTCCTGCCCGACGCCGGAACCCCCACCCGCGAGGGACTCGCCCTGGTGCCACTCATGGCATGTTCCCTCGGACTGATCGGCTTCGTCGTGGCTCTTTCGATGGGACCGGACTGGGGTTGGTTGGATGCCAAGACGCTCAGCTCCGGAATCATCGGACTCGCGCTCTTGGCCTACTGGGTGGTCCTGGACTCTCGCGACGTGAATGGGAAGCGCTTCATGGACCTGCGGATGCTTGCCATCCCGCGGATCCGGACGGTTTCTTTGACCACTTTCTTCTTCGGTTTTGCTTCCATCAGCTACTTCGGCACCAACGGCATCTTCCTGTATTCAAACCCGGACAAGACCGGATACGGCTTCGCGCTGAGCCCGCTCATGATCGCCATCGTCCTCGCGGTGGCATCCGTGCTCTCGCTGCTCTCCTCGCTTCTTACCTCAAAGGCGCTCAGCCTGTTCGGCGAACGGGCCACCTTGGTGTTCGCCGGTCTCCTGCTGGCGGGCGGCTTCCTGGTCATGGCGGCTGCTCACGGTTCCCTGGCCGGCTACTGCGCCGGATTCGCCATGTTCAACTTGAGCCTTGGCATGTACCAGGCGGGAACCCGGGCGCTGTCGGTGGAGGGGGTTCCCCTGGAGGAAACCTCGACCGCGGCCGGCCTCAACGAACTGGCGCTGTCCGTTGGCATCGCGGTGGGCGCCGCCGTCGTGAAGCTCATCTCCTCGTCGTCAGTCCAGTCCGGTCACATCAGTGAGGGAGGGCTCCTGTCGATCTGGATTGCCCTGGCCATCGCTGCCCTGATTGCCGCGGCAGCAGCCGCCCGTTACCCGAAGCGGCCAGCCGCGGCGACAACCGCAGGGGTCGCCGTATGAAAGCCGCGGCCGTGAAAGCGGCCTCCCTGGAAACCGCAACGCCCGTCACAACCTCTTCGGCCGCCGTCGAGCGCTCCGTCTCCGCTGCGCTGGAGGGCTGGAAGCCGGAAATCCTTGGCCTGAGCCACGCCATCCACGCCGATCCCGAGCTCAGCGGGCAGGAGTTCCGGGCCGCCAAGCGGGTTAGCCGGCTGCTCCGGAGTGCGGGCTTCAGCTTTGACGCTCCGCAGCCGCTGCTCCCGGCCTCCTTCAGCGCGAGGTTCGGGACCGGTGAGCTGGTGGTCGCGTTGTGCGTCGAATATGACGCCTTGCCGACCATCGGGCATGCCTGCGGACACAATGTGAACGCGGCCTGTGCTGTAGGCGGGGCACTCGCGCTCGCTTCCGTCGCCGACGAGCTCGGGATCACCGTCAAGGTCCTCGGCACTCCTGCGGAAGAGACAAGTGGCGGCAAGGTCGATCTCATTGGTGAGGGCTTCTTCGAGGACGTGTCCCTGGCGATGATGGCCCATGCCGGTGCCGAGGACGTCATCGGCGGCTCATCCTTGGCCATGGGTATGTGGGACGTGCTTTATGAAGGGCGGCCTGCGCATGCCGCGGCCGCTCCGTTCGAGGGGGTCAATGCCCTCGACGCGCTCGTGATTGCCCAGACGGCCATTGCCTTGGCGCGGCAGCAGCTTCCGCCCGGCTCGGTTGTTTCGTTGATCGTGACGGAAGGCGGGAGCGCCGTCAACGTCATACCGGAGCGGGCGCGGGCAAACGTCGAAATGCGTTCACCCAGCATCAAGAATCTTCGCGTCATCGAGGAACGCGTGCGGCGCTGCCTGGAAGCGGGAGCGCTGGCCAGCGGGAGCACGCTCAAGGTATCCCCCACGGGCAACGCCTACGCTGAACTCAGGCAGGACCGGTACCTTTCCGAGGCATACCGGGAAGCAATGTCCGCCCGGGGGAGGGCTGTTGCGTTCAACGAAGATCCAGTAGCTTCCACAGACATGGGCAACGTCTCGCAACTGGTACCAAGCATCCATCCGCTGCTCGGGTACGACGTACACGGAGCCGCCCACCACACCGCGGAGTTTGCTGCCCACGGCTCGTCCGCCTCCGCGGACCGGGCGGTCTTGGACGGCGCCTTCGGTCTGGCCCTGGCGGCCTGCGCGGCGGCCAGCGATCCCCGGCAACGGGAACGGCTCCTTCGCTAAGCGCCGTGACCGTGGGTGCGGCTCCACAGCTTCGTTCCGGCACGCAGGCCCCGGGCCGCACCCACGAATTCACGCAGTCCGCCCGCTCTGGTTCCCGCCGTCGAGCGGGCGGACAATGGTCTCAGCAGTTCGCGAGGGAGCGCAATGGGATTCTCGAGGCAACAGAAGACGTCGGCGGGCATGGCCGCATTTGGCCGCTCGCGTGATCCCGTGATCGATCTCGCCCGGTTCTTCTGCCTCATTCTGGTGGTGCTCTCGCACTGCATGATGGTCAGCCCGGTCCTGCACCCCGACGGGACCGTCACCACCGAAAACACGCTGATGGAACAGCACTGGTTCGAACCCGTCCTGTGGGTGTTCCAAGTGATGCCGCTGTTCTTCGTCCTTGGCGGCATCACGGGACTGGAATCGTGGCGTCGCTTGCGTGCGCGGGGCGGCTCCGGCGTCGACTACGCTCAACTGCGTCTCTTGCGCCTCATCCGTCCGGCAACCGCGCTGCTGGCCTCGATGTTCGTGGGGTTGTGGGCCGCAAGCCTACTCGGCGTCGACCCGGAAGTGGTCCAGCTCATCGCGACCGGGGCGGGAATGCCCTTGTGGTTCCTGGCCGCGTACCTCGCTACCCAACTGAGTGTTCCTCTGCTGGCCCGCCTGCACGGACATTCCCCGTGGTTGACCCTCAGCGGGCTCGTCGCCGCAGTGATCACCCTGGACTCCCTGCGCGGAGCGTTTCCGATGCTCGCCTTCGTCAATATGCTCTTCGTGTGGTGCGCAGTCCAGCAATTCGGCTTCTTCATTGCCGACGGCATCTTCGCCGGACGCAGCCGGGGCTGGTTCGCGGGGTTGATCGTGGGCAGCAACCTGCTGCTGGGGTTCGTGACCGGGATCGGGGTCTACTCCGGAAACATGATCGTGGACCTGAATCCGCCCAACTTCTGCATGCTGCTGCTGGGCCTGTCCCAGGCGGCGACCCTCCAATTGCTGCGACCTGCTCTTGTCTGGGCGGCCGGCGTGCGCTGGATCCGTTGGATGGTGACCGTGGCGGGCCGACGGTCCATGACGGTCTATCTGTGGCATTTGCCGCTGCTCGCAGCCATGTCGGGACTGCTTCTGCTGACCGACTTCCCCAAGCCGGCGGCCGGTACAGCCGAATGGTGGTGGGCCCGCCCGCTTGTGCTGCTCGGCGTCCTCCTGCTCTTGCTCCCGGTCCTGCTGCTGTGCGGCAGACTTGAAGAGCGCCCGACGGCGGCCAGCCACGCGCGCGGCAGGACGCGCGTCGCGGTGGTGACTGCCGGCGTCGTGGTCTTCATTCCGGTAGTGGACGCCGCCTTCAACGGACTCACGCTGACACTCCTCGCTGGGGGAGCGGCGTGCTTCGCGCTGGGAGTGTTACTGCTGGGACGGGTGCCTGCCGGAGTCCTGTCCCCGGCGGTTCCCGGTGCCCCTGCGGTGCCATTGCCAGAGCCCGGTTTACGTGCGAATCTCGACTCATGACTGAGTTCACGGATTCAACCGCAGAGTCGTTCAGCCCGGACGTGACAACGGTCAGGAACGACAAATTCCACCGCTACGAGCTTCTGGTTGACGGTGAAGTAGCCGTGATCTCGCAGTTCATGGACAAACCCGGCCACATCGACTTCCTCCACACCGAGACGCGCCCCAAGTTCAAAGGCCGCGGGCTGGCCAAGGTCCTGGCGCACTTTGCCTTGGATGACGTCGTCGCCTCCGGCAAGCGGATCATCCCGCATTGCCCGTTCATCGCCGCCTATCTGGGCAAGCATGAGGGCTACGAGCTCGACGTCGACTGGCCGCCGGAACCGCCGGTGGGGGAACCGGGGAACGATTAGTCAGTCCGCCGTGCCCGGCCCGTGCCTGGCGGCGTGGCAAAGGCAATGGCATACAACGCACGCCGCGTGAACCCCGTCCCTGCAATCAAGGGTCACGTAGAAAACGCGGGGCTTTCCCTCGCGGTCCAGCGGCATGGGTTGAATCATCTAAACTTCCCGTCGAGTGGTGTTCTTTGAGTGGTCGTGTCATTGATGAGTGGGCGCTGACGCCGGATCGTGACGCAGTTTTGTGATACCCGTGGCGTAAACAAGCTCGGTGCCGTTGACTAACCGGGTTCGAAGTAAAATTCAAGTCACAAACTCTGTTGCTGTCACACTGGGTTGCTATGGGGCAGGTTTCAAAGGACGGTTCGGAGGGTGGGGACGCGTCGTTGACCGTCGGGCACAGCGACCCTCAAATCATGGCGATGGTGCGTGACGGCGATTTTTCCGCCTTCGATGTGCTGTTCCAGCGACATGTGGCAGCGGCCCAGTTTGTTGCCCGCGCGCAGACAGACAATGCCAGTGACGCCGACGACGTCGTGTCCGAGGCTTTTGCTTCGATTTTCCAAGCCCTCACTGAGGGCAAGGGACCGGACCAGTTCTTCCGGTCCTATCTTCTGACCGCCGTGCGGCGAATTGCCTACGACCGGAACCGGAAGGCAAGGCGTACTCAGGTCGTAGGCGACGTCGACGTCTTAGATACCGTTGCCGTCGACGCGGACACCGTTCTGGACGCCTTTGAGTCCAGCACCATGGCGAAGGCGTTCAAGTCGCTTCCGGAACGCTGGCAGGCGGCCCTCTGGCACGTGGACATCGAAGGTCTGAAACCTGCCGCAGCCGCACCCTTTATCGGATTGAGCCCCAACGGCGTTTCGTCACTCGTGATCCGGGCGCGTGAGGGGCTCCGGCAGGCCTACCTGCAAAACCACATCAGCTTGGACAGTGACGACCCATGCGCCGAATTTTCGAGCCAGCTGGGAAAGTACGCCCGCGGCGGCCTGAAACGCGCGTCCTACGAGAAGGTCACGGCCCACTTGGAGGAGTGTCCGAAGTGCACGGCCGTGCTGATGGAACTCAACGATGTCCAGGCGGGCATGAGGGCGCTTGTCTTCCCCTTGGTGGTCGGGGTGGTCTTCACACCGGAAGTGACCGCCGGATTCCTCCCCGGAACCGTACTGCTGGAGACGCTTCTCCCCGGCGGGGTTCTCCGGGAGCCATTCCTTCCCAAGCCGTTCCTTCCCAAGACGCTCCTTCCGGGAGGGGCCGAACCGGCCGCCGCCGGACTGCGCTCAGTGGGTGGAGTTTGGACGATGGCAGTCGCCGCGTTGGTCGTGGGCGGCCTCGTGATCGGGGGCATCCTCGCGTGGCTGGGACAGGCCGGCCCGGCGCCACTCGCTGAAGCCGATGTTCCGAGCAGCGCGCCGTCGGCCCCACAGTCCGTGCCGGAACGGCCCCCGACGGCACCAACGGCACCCGCACCGAGCTCGGCGCCGACGGCGGACGCGTCCGCCATCGCGGTGCCGGAACCCCCGGCGCCCGCGCCAATCGCGCCGGAAGCGGTTCCTGTGCCGCAGCAGACGGTCAGGGTGGTTGATTCCGAACCCGTCATCACAACCCCCATTCGGCTGACGGGTTCGTTGACTATCCATAAGTATGAGAAGCCGGCCACGGCGACCAGTCTGCCCAACGATGGAACGGCTTTGACCGCCGCGCAGTTGCAGGGGCTGACGCCGATGGCGGGGGTGACGTTCACGGTGCAGAAGGTGAACAACATTGACCTGACGACCAACGCGGGCTGGGCTGCGGCGGCGGCCCTGGCCCCCGCCCAGGCCGCGGCGCAGGCAGCGAGCCCCGGCTCTATCACGACGACGGACGGGACCGGAACGGCGACCCTGAGAAACCTTCCCCTGGGCCTGTACCTCGTGACGGAGACCGGCTATCCGGCCGGTGTGGCTCCCACGGCCCCGTTCCTAGTGACACTGCCGATGAAGGATCCTACCGGCGGGAACGGCTGGTTGTATGACGTGAACGTCTACCCCAAGAACGCGGTGACCGGGGCGACGAAGACCGTCAACGATGCGTCCGTCGCCAAACTCGGGGACAACGTGCAGTGGACCATCACCTCTGACATCCCCAATGTCAGCCCGATCGATGGGTACAGGATCGTCGACAAGCTGGATTCGAAGCTGAGCTACACCAACTCGACCGTCGCGCTGTCCAACAACGCGGCGTTGGCGCTGAATACGGATTACACGATCGTGTTCGATGCGGCCACGAATACCCTCACGGTCGACTTCACCGCCAGCGGGCGCGCCATTCTGGCTGCGAACCCCACGGCAAAGGTCCTGGCGACGGTGAATTCCACGGTGAATACCGTTGGTGAGATCACGAACACGGCTCTCTTCTACCCGAGCGCGGCCAGTTTCAACATCGCCCCTGGCCAGCCCGGCGGTCCGGTGGTCATGCCTCCCGTAAGCACCACCAAGTGGGGCAACATCGTTTTGCACAAGAAGGATTCCCAGAGCTCTGCAGCGCTGGCCGGCGCTGTGTTCTCGGTGTACCCGAGCCAAGCCGATGCCTTGGCCGGCACCAACGCGATCAGCGTCGGAGGTGCCAGTTCCTGGACCACCGATGCCACTGGCAACCTGGTGATTTCCGGTCTGCGGTACTCCGGCTGGGCCAACGGGGCGGCCGTGGGCACGGGCCAGCCCGGGTACCAGTCGTACTGGCTGGTGGAGACGAAGGCCCCGGCCGGGTATGCGCTGCTCGCCGAGCCGGTCGAGACCGCGGTCACCGGCAACGATCCCTCGACCGTGACGGTGACGGTCGAGAACGTCATGGCGAACGCGGCCGGGTTCCGGCTGCCGCTCACCGGTGGCGTGGGTACCTGGGCCCTGACCGCGGGCGGGATCCTCGTGCTCGCAGGCGCAGGCCTCTTCACGGTCACCGGCCGCCGGAAGCGCACCAAAACAAAATAAGCACTCCGCGGTGCTGGCTGCCCGGAACCTGAGCGAGCGATGTCACGTTCTGAAAATATTTTCTGATTTTCGCGTCACGATCCGCGAATAGCTCCTACTACTTTAGTGGGTGGCCGTTTCTCCACACTTAATTCAAAAAATTGAATCTGTTTTCTGCGACACGAATCGTGGGAAGCGCGCACTTGAAGGCTAGAGACCATCTGCGTGCCTGCTCCCGAAAGTGATGCAAGAAAAGCCCATGAAGCAGTCCCTTCCAGCCAAGCTGCTGGCAATTCTCCTCGCCGCCACGATCGTCTGCCTTGGCCTGGGCGGCGCCCTGCCTTCACCCGCGAATGCGACCACGCCGGGTACGCCTGGTGTGCCCCAGCCGGGCAAGCCGGTTTACACCGAGGACTTCTCCCGTTTTCCGGATACAACGGCAAACGGGGCGAAGTCATACTCCGCAAACGGATCAATCAATTATTGGGGTGACTACGGCGGGACGACTACGACCTATTCGGGATCACCGCAATGGATCAACGGAAGCCGCTGCAACGGGATCATTCTGAACTACGTGAACTGGAATCTCCCGCCGTGGGCCCGGTCGGGTGACGCCAGCTGGAGCTCCGGCGTCAACGGTCGCTGCTCAGATGCCGATGGGGTTCGCAGCTACGAATTCCTTCGGATGCTGGCCTTGGCGATGGGGCAGCAGTTCGGCCCGAATTCGCCGTCGACCTACAACGTGGTGAGCTCCTACACCGAATGCCAGACCAACTCGACCACCAGCGGCGCCTGCGACACCCTACCGGTTGGCCCGAATGTCGCCACCGGTAGCGTCATGTTCAAGACCACCCAGCCGATCCCGACGATCCCCGGTCACTACTACGCCTTCAGCGTCAACACCGCGTACATGAACTGCGGGATCGCGGGCGGTGACCCTGGTTACCAATTCGCCACCGTGGATCCGGTCACCGGTGCTGTCATCAGCAACCTGGGTACTCCGCTCAACGGCTGCTCCTCGACCAGCAGCCCGAACGTGAAGACCTCCACGCAGACGGTGACGAGCAATGTCGGCGGAACCCTCGGCACCGTCGCGAGGACCGTGAATGTCGCTTCGATGACCACAAACCAGGCATTTAAGGCGACCAGCACGGGGACTGGTCTGCAGATGCACAACACGAACGGGGCCACCAGAGGCAACGACGGTGCGTTCAGCAACATCAAACTCGTGGACGCAACGCCTCAACTGGACAAGTCGTTCAGCCCGGCGTTGATTGTTCCGGGTCAGACCTCGACGGTGACCCTGACGGTGACCAATACGAGTGAGTTGAACACGAAGAACGACTGGAACATCACGGACACGCTGCCTGCCGGCGTCGTCATCGCACAGAACCCCGCGATCGGTGGGACGTGTTTCCAGGTGGCGGGCGCACCCTTCGTCAAAACAGGAGTTCCCGGATCAAGTGTCTTCACGGCCACGGGCGGTGACCTTTTCACGGGGCAGGCATCCTGCACCATCACGTTCAATGTGACGGCAGCCGCAGAGGGGACATATGTCAATGGGCCGGCCAACATCGTGACCAACCTCAACCCGCCGGCGAACGCCACTTTGACGGTCCGGGCGCCGCGGATCACGTTGACGAAGGCGCTCGGGGCGCCGCGTCAGGCGGCGACGGATCAGTTCACGATGCAGATCCGCACCGGCGGCGCGAATGGCACGGTGGTGAACGACCCCGCGAACTCGACAACGACTGGTACGGGATCGTCAGTAACTGCGGGATCCGGCACCACCGGCGCCTACTCGGCCACGGCCGGAACAACGTACACCCTGAGCGAAGCGGCCGCCGGAACGGCAAACCTTGCCTACTACGCCAGCACCATCTCCTGTACGGACTCGTCCGGCTTGCAGTCCGGGTTGCCGAACGGCGCAACTTTCACCGGATCCCTGGCCATCACACCGGTGGCCGGGGCCAACATCGCCTGCACCTTGTCAAACAGCGCACTCGCAATGCCCATCATCAATGTAGCCAAGCAGGCGGGCGCCGTCACCGGTCCGGATACGAACGGCAACTATGTCGCCAACTACACCATCACCGTCTCCAACACCGGCTCGGCAGCCGGGAGCTACGGCTCACTGGCCGACATACCGGCATTCGCCCCGAACCTGGCTATTACCGGTGCTTCCTGGACAACGTCAGGGGCCGGTGCTCCCGCCGGCGGCTCGCCTCCGACCTCCGGTCCATACGCGCTGGCCCAGCCGGGTGTCGCCATCGGCCCGGGAATCACGCACAGCTTCAACCTCGCGGTGACGTTCCACTACACAAACAGCAACCAGCCAACGGCCTGCGCCGGTCCCGGGACAGGCCTGTTCAACTCGGTTGCCTTGCCGGCAGGCCAGGAGCACGGCCCGACGACGGACAACTCCGCCTGCGGTTCCCTCCTGCCCAATCTGGTGGCCTCCAAGAGCGTGGAGCCGGCGGCCGGTACCGTGGTCCAACCCGGACAGGTCCTGACGTACTCGCTGACCTTCGACAACACAACCGGTACCGCGCCGGCTCCCGTCAGTTACACCGACTGGCTCGGGAACATCCTGGATGACACAAGCTTCGTGGCCAATTCCATCACCACAACCACCACAAGCGGCACTGCCCTGGTGGTGGCCAACAACTCGGGGGCGGCACCACCGACCCTGGGCATCACCGGCACGGTGGCTGCAGGGGCGAAAAGCGTCGTCACCTATCAGGTGAAGGTCAACAACGCCGGCACCCTGGGCAATGCCTCGATCGCGAACTACCTGACACCCTCGACCACCACCACTCCGCCAACGAGCTGCCCGGCCGGCAGCACCACTTGCACCGTCAATCCCGTGGGCTCATGGACGTTGGGCAAGTCTGCGTCCCCGGCCTCGGGAACGTCCATCAACCCGGGCGACCCGGCCGCGAGCAGGGTGATCACGTATACGCTGACCGCCACCAATTCCACGGTGAATCCCATCACCGGCGTGATCCTTAGCGATGACCTGGGCCAGGTACTGAACAACGCCACGTTCACCGCAGGTTCGGCGAAGCTGACCATCAACGGGGGCACACCAGTCGCGGTTCCTGATCCCGGTGCTGACAGCAAGCTGACCAGTCCCTCTTTCACCCTCCCGGGCAATGGCACGGCGGTTTTGACCTACTCGGTGACGGTCAACGCGAACGCTTGGCTCGTCACCCTGAAGAACGGGGCAACCGGCAACGGGGCCATCCCTCCTGCACGGTGCGTCACGGGAAGCGCGGCACCTCTCGACCCGGCCTGCTTCACCACGAATCCCACTACCGGCCACGTGTTCGTGCAAAAAGCAGGAGCCGGGTCAGTCCAGGGTTCCACCGCCCAGCTGACTGGCTCGACCTTTGAGATCCGCAATGACGCAGCGGGGCAAACGGGCACGACAGTTGTCGGAGTGAACAGCGATGTGTTCGGGTCACCCGGACTGGTCGAGGTCAGGAATCTGCTTCCAGGGACGTACTGGCTGCTCGAAACCAAAGCCCCGAACGGTTACTCGCTCCTCGCGACCCCCGTGAAGTTCACCGTTGCGGCGAACGGCGCCATCGTCTTGGACACGGCCACCGCGGGAACGTCAGTAACAGTCAACGGCTCGACCATCACCGTTCTTGACATGGCTGCTGTCAAACTCCCATCGGCCGGCGTACCAGGCACTGCCGGCCTCTTCGCAGCGACCCTCGCAGGACTACTGCTTCTCATGATTTCCCTCGCCCTCATCATCTTCAGGCGAGCGGACAAGACCCCACAAACCCAAACTCCGTAGCGCAGATCGGCGCAAATCAATGGGGGAACACGAAAGGAACACGATGAAATCATCGAAGGTGAGGCGCGGCATAATAGCCTCTTTGGCCGCAATAGCCTCAGCGGGCATGCTTGCCCTCGGGGCGGGAGGTGCAAGCGCGGCGAACACCGCGAACATCGACCCGTCAAAGACGGGTTCGTTGACTATCCATAAGTATGAGAAGCCAGCCACGGCGACCAGTCTGCCTAGCGACGGAACGGCATTGACCCCGGCCCAGACCGCGGCATTGACCCCGATGGCGGGGGTGACGTTCACGGTGCAGAAGGTGAACGACATTGACCTGGCGACGAATGCGGGCTGGGCTGCGGCGGCGGCCCTGACTCCGGCTCAGGCCGCGGCGAAGGCGGCCACCCCGGGCACCGCGGTCACGACCGACGCTACCGGTACGGCGACTCTGGGGAGCCTTCCCCTGGGCCTGTACCTGGTGACGGAGACCGGCTACCCGGCCGGTGTGACTCCTTCTGCCCCGTTCCTGGTGACGATACCCATGACAGACCCAACCGGCGGGAATGGCTGGATGTATGACGTGAACGTCTACCCAAAGAACGCTGTGACGACAGCCACGAAGAGCGCTAACGATGCGTCCGCCGTCAAGCTCGGCGATACGGTGCAGTGGACCATCACCTCCGACATTCCCAATGTCAACCCAATTGACGGGTACCGGGTGGTGGACAAGCTTGATTCGAAGCTGAGCTACAGCAACTCGACGGTCGCGCTCTCCAACGGGACTACCCTGACGCTGAATACGGACTACACCATCGTCTTCGACGCGGCCTCGAACACCCTCACTGTCGATTTCACCGCGAGCGGCCGGGCCATCCTGGCCGCCAACCCCACCGCCAAAGTCCTGGTAACGGTGAACACCACGGTGAACACGGTCGGTGAGGTCGCGAACACGGCCCATGTCTACCCGAACGCGGCCAGCTTCACCATCACCCCGGGCCAGCCCAACGGCCCGGCCGCGACCGCGCCGGTAATAACCAAGTGGGGCAACATCGTGCTGCACAAGAAGGATTCCCGGAGCTCCGCAGCCCTGGCCGGTGCCGTCTTCTCGGTGTACCGGACCCAGGCCGATGCGCTGGCCGGCACCAACGCTATCAGCGTCGGAGGGACCACTTCCTGGACCACCGATGCCGGCGGCAACCTTGTGATCTCCGGTCTGCGGTACTCCAACTGGGCCAACGGGGCAGCCGTGAGCCCGGGCGAGGCCGGCTACCAGTCGTACTGGCTGGTGGAGACCAAGGCCCCGACCGGGTACGCGCTGCTCGCCCAGCCGGTCGAGACCGCGGTCACCGGCAACGATCCCTCGACCGTGACGGTGACGATCGACAACGTCCTGGCGAACGCCGCCGGATTCCGGCTGCCGCTCACCGGTGGCGTGGGAACCTGGGCCCTGACCGCGGGCGGGATCCTCGTGCTCGCAGGCGCAGGCCTGTTCACGGTCACCGGCCGCCGGAAGCGCAACGAAGCAAAATAAGCACTCCGCGGTGACCTGCACCCCTTGATGCAGGTATGGGGCATCCACCAACTGGTGGATGCCCCATGCTGCTCCCGTCCATCAAAGCAAGAGGCACCAATGACTCAAACCCTCAAGGAATTCATGGAGGGTTCCGAAACCGGCCCGAAACACGACCAACCTCGGCGCCCGCGTAAGGCATTGCGTGGACGCACAAGCATCCTGCGCGGCCGTATCGACCGCAGATTTGTCACGATGATGGTCATCGCGGCCATCGGGCTTGGTCTGGTCCTCTACCCCCAGGCAGCGGACTGGTTCAGCTCTATCTCGCACAACAGCAAACTTTCCGGCTACGCACAGGAAGTCGAACAACTCGAACCCTCAGCCCGGACGAAAGTCTTGGACCGGGCACGCGAATACAACTCCCGCATCCCCACCGGACAGCTGCGGGACCCCTACTCCGCGCACGCCCCCGCGACGGCTTTGGAAGGGCAACTGAAGGACTATCAGAGCCAGTTGAACGTCGCCAATGACGAGGTGATCGGAAGATTCCGCTACCCGTCCGTGAAAATCGACCTGCCGATCTTCCACGGAACCAGCGACGACGTCCTCGCCAAAGGAGTCGGCCACCTCTACGGATCCTCCCTTCCGGTAGGAGGCCCCGGCACTCACAGCGTCCTGACTTCGCACTCAGGAATCCCCAATGCCGAGCTCTTCAACCCCCTCCATAGCTCCAAAACGGGTGACATCTTCTCCACGGAGGTCATGGACCACACGTTCCTATACCGGGTGAACAGGATCGAAGTGGTCAAACCGGATGACATTTCCTCACTGAAAATCACCCCTGGCCAGGACTCCATCACCCTGATCACATGCACCCCCATCGGCGTGAACTCGCACCGGCTCCTCGTCCACGCCTCCCGGATCGCAGACCTCCCCAAAGACGCACCGGAACAGAAAACCCTCGCAGGACGCCAAGCCAACATCGGATTCCCGTTCTGGATTGTCTACTTCATCGGCGGCCTGCTCACCTTCTACCTGGCTTCCCGTGTGTGGAACCGTCGACGAAGCCGATGATCCAAAGGCTTCAGGCACGCAAGGGCCCGAGGCACACCTACGTCCAGACAAGGAAGCACCACAATGACCTCGCAATTCAATCTCTACGTTGACGCGGACTCCCGTCTGCGCTTCCAACTCGTCACCGGAAATGGAGACGTGCTGCTCACCTCCACGGCTTTTGAGGACCAGGATGCGGCAATCGCAGCAATCTGGTCAGTTCGCGAGGCCGCCGTCAAGGGGCGCATCGTTGATCTCACCGGTTCGACGCCGGAAAACCGCCCCGCCGACTAAGTCCAGCCCAGGGATTTGGACAGACTTTCGGAAACATCTTGCGGCGTTCGCGACACGATTCGCACCCCAGCGACACAAAGTTAGTGCCTGGCATGGGATGGAATGAGACTCCTGGCGGACCTATTGGGGGGCCGCTACGGAGGCGTTCCCGATGGACCTCATGTCAGGCCGTGCCCATAGGGCCGCGCGCCCCCATGCGACCCGCGGCCCCGGGCGCGTGCAGGGATCAACGGATCCCTGCACGGCGTGCGGCTGGATCTGAGACCCCCAGCCGCACGCCACCTCTGCCATTGCCGTAATCAGGCCGAACTGCCGCCGCGGAAGTCCTCCATCGCCGGGCGGGTGCCTACTTTTGCGCCTTCCTTTTCTGCCATTGCCAGGCGTGCCAGAAAAGCAGTGTCGCCAGGATCAAGGCGGCGGCCTGGAGAAGCTGCGGGGTCATGTTCATCAGGACGTACGCGAACGGCATCGTATTTCCCGGGCTGGGGATGAACGGGGCCATGGCCTCATTGATGATCACCATGATGGCTATGACGAGAGCCACCTCCAGCACCCACAACCCGATGATGAACGGATTCACCGAGGCCCTCCGAGGCGCCTCCGCTGTCTCTAGGCGATGCTCCAGCGCATTGCCGTGCTCGTCGATTTCGCGGAATTCAATCCTGGCCCGAGCCTCGTCCATTGTCCGTTTCCCCCCGGTTTGGTGTGCCGTGGCCCTCCAGTGAGGCTCGAAAGGCGCACTTTTTAGCACTCTACCGCGAGCACTCACCCACGGCGAATTAGGACACGAAAGTTTGACGAAAAGGTAAACCTAAGTAAGGCTTACCTTTGCTTACGAGTGAAGCAAGCCCAGTGCCTCAACCCCGACGGAAGGAAGCCGACGTGACGTCGCCCAGTGTCGAAGACCGGATTGAACCGGACCAGGATTTCGGCTCCCGTGTGGAGCTGGCCCTTGCGGCCACCAACCAGCTTTTCAACGCCCGAAATTCGCCGAGCTACGTCGCCCAGGTGCTGCAAGGTGTCAACGCGGTCGCCACGAAAGTGCAGCGCACCACCCAACCGTTCACCGGCGTCGGGCATGGCGAAATGGCGGCGCGAGTGGCCGCCGTCGACCTCTCACGTCCGCTCCCGGACACTGCCGCCGCCCTCGAGGAACTCGACGAGCTCTATCTGCGGGACGCCATCTACTTCCATGACGCACGCTACGCCGCGCACTTGAACTGCCCTGTGGTGATCCCGGCATTGCTCGGCGAAGCGGTGCTGTCCGCCGTGAATTCCTCCATGGACACTTGGGACCAGAGCGTTGGGGCAACGATGATCGAGCGCCGCCTGATCGACTGGGCTGCCGAACGGCTTGGCTTCGGACAAGGCGCCGACGGCGTGTTCACCTCGGGAGGCAGCCAGTCCAATCTCCAGGCCCTGCTCATCGCCCGGAACCATGCCGTGGCCAAGCTTCGGGCCGAAAGCGGCGGGGGTCGGCTACCTACGCTCCTTGAGCGTCTGCGGATCTTCACCTCGGCGGACAGCCATTTCAGCATCCAGAAGTCGGCATCCATGCTGGGACTGGGCTTCGACGCCGTGGTTGCAGTGCGGACCGGCGCAGATCACCGCATGGATCCCACCGCTTTGGCGGCGGCCCTCGCGGAAGCGCACGATGCCGGTCTGGTGCCGGTGGCGGTTGTAGCCACCGCCGGGACTACTGACTTCGGAGCGGTGGACCCGCTCGCAGAGCTCGCTGCCTTGGCCCGCGCCTATGATTCCTGGCTGCACGTTGACGCTGCATACGGCGGCGGCTTGCTCGTCTCCAATCGCTACCGGCATCTCCTCGAAGGCACCCGCCTGGCTGACTCGGTGACCGTGGACTTCCACAAGACCTTCTTCCAGCCGGTGAGTTCCAGCGCCGTGCTGCTCCGCGATGGCGCCATGATGCGCCATGTCACGTATTACGCCGACTACCTGAATCCCGAGAGCGCTGCGCTGGCCGAAATCCCCAACCAGGTGGACAAGAGCATCCAGACCACCCGCCGTTTCGATGCCCTCAAGCTCTGGCTGACGCTGCGCATCATGGGCGCCGATGCCGTCGGCGCGTTGTTTGACGAGGCGATCGATCTCGCCGGACGCGTCGGCTCCCTGCTCGCCGACGATCCGGACTTCGAACTCGCGTCGAAACCGCATTTGAGCACCCTCGTTTTCCGCTACCGTCCGCTCGCTGGGGGAGTCAGGCTCGGGGAGGACGCAAGCGATGTCCTCAACCCCGCCATCCGCGCCGCGATCTTTGCCTCGGGGCAGGCTGTTGTTGCTGGAACCACAGTGGCCGGCCGCCACTACCTGAAATTCACCCTGCTCAATGCCGAGGCCACCCTGGGCGACATTAGGGAAATCGTCGAGCTCATCAGACGAACCGGCGAGGACCTTCTCGCCGATCGGGCGGCCGATCGGGCGGCCGATCGGGCGGCGGATCGGGCGGCCGATAAGGCGACTGGGCAGGCAGGGGCCGCAGCGTGAGCACCCACGAACCGGACAGCAAGATCTACGACGTCGCGGGCATCGGCGTCGGGCCCTTCAACCTGGGCCTCGCCGCCCTCAGCGAGCCGCTGGACGGGCTGGAGTGCGTGTTCCTGGAGCGCCGCGAATCCTTCGACTGGCACCCTGGCATGATGCTGGAGCCCGCACACCTACAGGTCCCGTTCCTGGCAGACCTGGTGACCTTGGCTGATCCCACATCGAAGTACTCGTTCCTGAACTTCCTCAAACAGACCGGCCGTCTGTACCGCTTCTACATCCGCGAGAACTTCTACCCGCTGCGTGCCGAGTTCAACCAGTACTGCCAGTGGGTGGCCGGGCAACTGCGATCGGTGCGTTTTAGCACTGATGTGCTAGATGTGGCGTACGACGACGGCGTGTACCGGCTTTCGGTCCAAGGCCCGGACTGCGCTGAGGTGCTTCGCGCCCGGCGGCTGGTTCTGGGTACCGGAACATCGCCGCACGTTCCCAAGGCCTGTGCGGGAATTGTGGACGGGGGCGGACTTGTCCTCCACAACGCCGACTACCTGTTGAGGAAGAGTGAACTCCAATCCAAGCGCAGCATCACCATCGTGGGCAGCGGCCAGAGTGCGGCTGAAATCTACTACGAGCTACTGCAGGAGATCGACGTCCATGGCTACCAACTGAATTGGGTGACGCGCTCGGGCAGGTTCTTCCCGCTGGAATACACCAAGCTCACGCTCGAAATGACCTCGCCGGACTATGTGGACTACTTCCACTCCCTTCCGCCGGAACAGCGCGATTCGCTGATCAGCAGCCAGAAGAACCTGTACAAGGGCATCAACTCGGAGCTGATCGACAGCATCTACGACCTTCTCTATACGAAGAGCCTTTCCGGGATGGTCGACACGCAACTGCACACCCACTCCAGCCTGACGGTAGCGGAGTGGGACCCGGCAACTGGCAGCCACACCCTGCAATTCCGCCATGAAGAACACGGCCGCGACTATTCCTTGGACACCGAGGCCGTAGTGCTTGCCACCGGATACTCCTACAAAGAGCCCGGGTTTCTCGGGGGCATCGAGGACCGTATCCGTCGTGACGCGAAAGGCCGCTTCGACGTCGCACGAAACTACGGCATCGGCGTCGAACCTGGTGAGATTTTCGTCCAGAACGCAGAGCTTCACACCCACGGCTTCGTCACTCCGGACTTGGGCATGGCGGCATACCGAAACTCCTGCATCCTGCGCGAGATCACCGGCGAAGAGCCCTACCCCGTTGAGCGCAGCATCGCATTCCAGCAGTTTGGGGCGCCGGTTGATGCGTCGGCCGAGCTTGTCGCGGAGGTTGGCGCGTGAGGTTCAGCTTCCGGCCCGTTGATCCGGCTGCCGATGCACCTGTCCTCCACAGCTGGGTGAGCCAGGAGTACGCGCGCTTCTGGGGCATGTTGTCCTCCACAGTCGAGGACGTTGTGGAGGAGTACTCGCGCCTCGCTGCCAGCAGTCACCACCAAGCGTTCCTAGGGCTCGACGACGGCGTCCCCGCCTTCCTGATGGAAAGGTACCTGCCCGCCGAATCACCTTTGGCCGGCGCCTACAACGTGTTGCCCGGCGACATCGGGATGCACCTTCTTGTGGGGCCTCCTCCCGGTCCTCCCGCTGCCGGGTACACCACCGCCGTCATGCAGTCCGTCATGGCGTACCTCTTCGAAGATCGCGGAACAGAGCGCATCGTGGTGGAGCCGGATGCCCGCAACCACAAGATCCACATCCTCAACGAGCGCGTGGGCTTCCGGCCCGGCGGGGTGGTGACGCTTCCCGCCGTCGACCTTTCCGAAAACCGCAAGCAGGCCCTGCTCAGCTTTTGCAACCGCGCGGATTTCCACGCGACCCTGAACCCCATCCTGGCCGCGCCTGCCGCGGCGACCCTTGGAGAGACCCCGTGACCACCACAGCTGAAACCATCGCCAGCCAAGCCGGCTCATCCACGTCCCACCTGAACCCCGAACGCTGGGCAGTGGCCAATCGGCACCTGGTCCGCAAGGCGCTCGCCGAGTTTTCGCATGAACGCATCCTGACGCCGGAGTTGCTCAGTGAAGCTGGCACCGGCCTTGGCCTCTACTGCGTGGTCAGCGACGACGGGACAGTCGAGTACCGCTTCCGTGCCCGGATCCTGGAACTGGATCATTGGTCCATTCCAGCGGAATCAATTGTACGGATCGAGCGCGGAGCCGCCGGGAATGTCCCCGGACTGCCCCTGGATGCGTTGTCCTTCATCACCGAATTCCGTGACACCCTTGGCGTCCGCGAGGAAATGCTGCCGGTGTACCTCGAGGAAATCAGCAGTACGCTGGCGAGTCACGCCTACAAACAGGGCGCCTGCAGAAGCTCGGCGGCCCTGATTGCCGGAATCTCCAGCGATTCGGACCCTTCGGCCGGCTTCCAGGCGATCGAACGGAGCATGAGCGAGGGTCACCCGTGTTTCGTTGCCAATAACGGCAGGCTGGGCTTCGGCATCTTGGACTACCACTCCTTCGCCCCGGAAACGGGTGCCGCGGTGCAACTGCAATGGATCGCGGTCCACCGGAGCAAGGCCGAGTTCACCTCCAGGGCCGGACTCGATTACCGCACCCACTTCGAGGCCGAACTCGGCGCGGCCACCCTGGCCGGATTCGACGCGGAGTTGTCGGCCAACGGGCTGGATCCGCAGGACTACTTGCTGATGCCGGTCCATCCCTGGCAGTGGGATAACAAGCTCAGCGTGACGTTTGCGGCAGAAATCGCCCAGCGCCACATCGTCCACCTGGGTACCGGGGAAGATGTCTACCAAGCACAACAATCCATTCGAACGTTCTTCAACACCAGCTCGCCGGAGAAGTCGTACGTCAAGACGGCGATGTCCGTGCTGAACATGGGCTTCATGCGAGGTCTATCGCCGGAATACATGAAAGCTACACCGGCTATCAATGATTGGCTCCAGGAACTCATCGAAAATGACCAGGAGCTCCAGAACCGGGGCCTGGCCATGATCCGTGAGACCGCGGCCATCGGATACCACAACCACTACTTCGAGGCCGCTTCGGCCAAGGGATCCCCGTACCGGAAGATGCTCTCGGCGCTGTGGAGGGAGAGTCCGCTTCCCTTGCTCAAGGAAGGCCAACAGTTGGCCACGATGGCTTCGCTTCTGCACGTCGACGCCGACGGCGTTCCGGCGGTCTCCGCGCTGATCGCGCGCTCCGGACTGGCCCCACGCGAGTGGCTGCGTCGCTATTTCGAGGCGTACCTCGTGCCCGTGGTCCACTTCCTCTGCGAGTACGAGCTCGCGCTCATGCCGCACGGTGAAAACGTCATCCTGGTGCTGGAAGACGGCGTGCCGGTCCGGGCCATCATGAAGGACATCGGCGAGGAAATCGTGGTGATGGGGGAGCGGTTGCAGCTTCCGGAAGAGGTCTCCCGCATCAAGGCGGAGATCCCGGCGGAGGAAATGGTGCTCGCGGTCTTCACGGACGTTTTCGACTGCATTTTCCGTTTGCTTGCCGCGATTCTTGTGGAGGACGGCACGCTCGGCGAGGACGAATTCTGGGCGACGGCCGCCGTCGTCGTGCGTGAATACCAGGAGCGGCACCCGGAACTGGCGGAGCAGTTCGCCAGGCACAATCTTTTCGCGCCGGACTTCGAGCTTTCATGCCTGAACCGCCTGCAGCTGCGCAACAACCAGCACATGCTGGACCTCGCGGATCCGTCCGGCGGCCTCCAGATGGCCGGGCGGCTGACAAACCCGCTGGCGAAGTTCACGTAGGCGGCCGGCCCACTCCAGGCCCGACGGGACTAGTCTGGGCGCATGACAACTCGTGCCAACGAACTCACCGCTTTGGTCACCGGTGCTACTGCCGGACTCGGTGCGCAATTCGCCCGCCAGCTTGCCGAATCCGGCCACCACCTCGTCCTCGTGGCCCGCGATGAAAGCAGGCTGCGGGCAAGCGCCGAGGTGCTTGAGCGGGACTTCAGTATCTCTGTGGAGGTCCTGCGCGCAGACTTGACCTCCGACGTCGGGGTTGCGGCTGTGGCGGCCAGGTTGCGGGACGCTTCGCGGCCGGTGGACGTGCTGGTCAACAACGCCGGAATCGGTTTGCTGAACTCTTTCGAGAAAAACGATGTGGAAGACGAAAAGCGGCATTTGCGGCTGCATGTCCAGACGCCCATGGAGCTGTGCCACGCGGCGTTGGGGGTGATGTTGGCACGCAAGTCGGGCCGGATCATCAACGTTGCGAGCGTTGCGGCATTCGCGAACCGGGGAAGCTATTCGGCGGCCAAGGCCTGGCAGGTCAGCTTCAGCCGTTGGGCGAACACTGCGTATGCCGGCAGCGGCGTGAAAGTCACCGCGGTGTGCCCGGGCTTCACCCACACGGAGTTCCACGATCGCATGGGCATGGACAAGTCGGTGGCTCCGCGCTTTTTGTGGCTGAAGGCCGAGCGCGTTGTCCGGGAAGGGTTGGAAGACAACGCCAGGGGCAAAGGAGTGTCCATTCCGTCGAAGCGCTACAAAGCGCTCACCGCCGTCATGCGCTTCCTGCCGGCGAAGCTTACGTCGGGTCCGCCTCGCCTCGCCGCGAAGGAATCCGGGCCCGCGAAGTGAGCCGCGGCGCCTGGACGAGCACCGCCACCGCAATCCCGATCACGGCTCCCACGAACGTCTCCACCCCGCGTTCCAGGACCAGCACACCGGGATCCGCGGGCGCCGCCAACTGAGTCATGAGCAGGATGACCGGAGTGAAGAACACCATGGCCCAGCCGTAGTGCCGAGCCATGAATAGCTCGGTGGGGAACTGGAAACCGATCACCAGCAGGGCAAGGATGATGGTGGTTTGTCCCGGGAAATAGTGCAGCGGAGACAGTGGTCCCGGAAAGAGTACGACGGCGACAATCGCCAATCCGAGGAACGTCCCCACGATGCGGTGAATGCCGCGGTGCAGGCGGCTCGGCACATCGGCTCCGGCCAGCGGAACGGCGGCGGCAGCCATGGCCCAGTGCGGGTGCCCGCTGCCCGTGAGCACTCCGCAAGCACCTGCCGCGCCGACGGCGAGCACATACCGGGCCGCGTGAAGCCCGGCTGCTTGGCGCAGCCGCGCCGAGGATGCCGGAATGTCCCGGACGGCGCCACGTTCCCACACCCGGTACAGAAGCCACCCGGCAAAACCCACCACCATCGAAAACGCTGCCGATGCCGCGCAGATCAGGACCGCGGCAAGGAAAGGGAGGTGCCCGGGGACGGAAGCGCATGCTCCAAGGGCCAGGATCCCGAAGAACGGGCCATTGGGTTTGAGCCGTACCTTGTCCGAGAACAGCGAGCCAACACCCGCCAGGAGCGCCTCGACTACTACCAATCCCCATGAATGGATATGGGAGACGGACAAGAACGTGCCCACAGAGACGCCGGCCAGGAGTACAGCCGCGGCCTGGGCCTGGTGCTTGAGCCGCAGTTGATGCGATTCGGCACGACCGTACATGCCGGTCAGGGCGCCGAACACGGCGTAGATGATGAGGTCCGCCCGGCCAACTGCGAGAAGCACGAGTGCCGGCACGGCGACGCTCAGTGCGACGCGGACGGCGGCCAGGTGATCGTTGCTTGCCGGTGGAACGGTGTGGAGCGCACGGGCATGGGCCATGATTGATCGCAACGGGACACCACCAATCAATTCAGTCGATCATTGGGAAGTTATCAGCACCCCAAGATCCGCGCCATTAGCTGGGTCACAACGTTAACTTGTGCGTCGCGCGCTGGCGGTCGTTGGTGATCGCACCGAGGTCAGCGGCATCCCGCTGAATCCCATTTGTAGTCGATCCACGCGGTGAACCCCTCGCAGCGCTCGAACATCGTGCGGGACTCGGCGCCGTGTCCCTCGATCCAGAGGATGGCTCCGTCCGGGGTGACGCCGTCAACGCGACCGGTGCGGACTGTCCTGTCATCCAACCGGATCTGGATCAATTCGCCGAGTAGCGCCACCCAGTCGTGCTGGAGGTGCATCCTCCTGGCGTCCCCCGTGACCGTGGCCAACGTGCCCGAAAGGGGCGTCAGGCCGGGAAGCATCGCAACGCCGTCGAGCGGGCGGATTCCAGCGCTTCGCGAACGGGACGTGCGCGGTGTTCTTCGGAGAGGATTTCCACGCCCCACGGCCCTTTGAAGCCGATCGCCTGGAGCGTTGTGATGAACCCTGCGACGTCTTGGTCGCCCTCTCCGCAAAGGCGGCGATTGTCGCGAGTGTCCTCGAAGAGCGTCCCCTTGATTTCCGCATCAGCGTCATTGAGCTCGACGCCGAAAATCTGATCGGGGGTAAGACTGCGGGACAGCTCATCCAAGCTCGTTCCAGCCCGGAAGACATGCCAATAATCAACCACCAAACCGCAGTCCGGCATATCGACAGATCGCATGAGCTCGGCCGCCGCCGGCATCGAACCGACCATCGAAAACGGCATTGGCTCGAGCGCAATGCGGGTCCCTCGTTGTGAGGCTTCCTTTGTCAGGTGCCGCAGCGGTTCCACCAGGAATTCGAGATCATCCAGGGGCTCACCGAACGCCGTTCCTATCTTGATGAAGCGCGCGCCCAGTGTTTCGGCCGCCTCGAGCAGCAGTTCGAATTGCGGCTTCCATTCGTGGGAGCGGGATTCGTCCCACCAGTTGCTGAGAAGCTCGACTTCAACGTGGCGGAAACCTGCTTGATCGATGAGTTTCCTGAGCCCGGAGAAGCCGATGGTGTCCCTTGCGGCCACCAGGTCGTCGCACGCCAATCCGAACCCTGCCCATCCGGTGGAGGCGATGGCTTCCAGTCGTTCGCCCAGGGGGACCGGGCTTGTCTCGGGGTTGGTCAAAGGCGCGATGTCTCCTGCGCTGGTCCAGCAGGTCGCGATTAGTTCGGGTGTGCTTGAGTACGTCATCGTTCTCCTCGCGACAGTGCGCGGCTAGTTACGGCAGGTGAGGGCGCGGATACCCAGTCACAATCTAATTGGAACGCTCCATTGACAATTGGTCAAGCCTTGATTTAGCGTTGGAGCGTTCCACAAAGCGATCTGAATCACATTGCGAAAAGTGGATCACATCCGTTCATAGCTAGATGGTTCCGGCGTCCCCTGCCTTCGACGGCACAGATACGGGGTCGACGGTCGAAGTACGCGACATCAAAGGAGATTTCACGTGGCAAAGCTCAATTGGCGGCGGGGCGCAGTGGCGCTGGCCGTAGTACCGCTTCTGGCCCTGGCAGCCTGTTCCAGCGGAGGCGGGAAGCCGGCTGACACCGCCAACGCCGCCGGTGGCGGACAAGCCGCCAGCACTCCCCGGATCAAGGTGGCGCTCATCACCCACGCCGAGGCTGGGGACACGTTCTGGGACATCGTCCGCAAAGGCGCGGAGGCGGCGGCCGCGAAGGACAATGTCGAGGTTCTTTATACGAGCGACGCCGACGCGGGGCGCCAGTCCCAGCTGGTGCAGCAGGCCATCGACCAGAAGGTTGACGGCATCGCCGTCACCATCGCCAACCCAGGCGCCATGAAGGACGTGCTGAAGAAGGCCACCGACGCCGGCATCCCGGTGGTGAGCTTCAACGCCGGCGGTGACGTCTCCGCGCAGATGGGCGCGTTCACCCACTTCGGTTCCAATGAGACCCTGGCCGGCGAAGCGGTGGGCGCCAAGCTGGCTTCGCAGGGCTACAAGCACCCCATCTGCGTGATCATGTCACAGGGACAGGTGCAACTCGAACAGCGGTGCGCAGGCGTGAAGACGAAGGTGCCCGGGACCGAGATCCTATATGTCAACGGGGCCGATATGACGGCGGTGCAGTCCACTGCGACGGCGAAACTGCAGGCCAGCAAGGACGCTGACGTGATCATCGGGTTGGGCGCTCCCTTCACCTTGACCATTCTCAAAGC
The DNA here is from genome assembly GCF_042884555.1 of Arthrobacter sp. NPDC058127. Lineage (NCBI taxonomy): Bacteria > Bacillati > Actinomycetota > Actinomycetes > Micrococcales > Micrococcaceae > Arthrobacter > Arthrobacter sp. NPDC058127. Next base: position 28,910 of record NZ_JBHVTT010000019.1, read on the forward strand.
CGTGGCAGATGCCAACAGCCCGATCAAGGTGGCCAGCTTCGACCTGAACCCCGCGCTGGCGCAGGCGATCAACGATGGCAAGGTGCTCTTCACGGTGGACCAGCAGCCGTGGCTCCAGGGCTACTTGTCCATTGACTCGATCTGGCAGAACAAGCTTGGTGGTTTCAAGGTCGGTGGCGGGCAACCTGTCCTCACGGGCCCGACGATCGTGGACAAGTCCAACATTTCCGACGTTCTGAAGTTCGTTCAGCAGGGCATCCGCTAATCCGATGACCGCTCGGCTCGCGCGGCACGATTTCTTTGCCGCGCGAGCTGATCGAGAAGAAAGGTATTTCATGGCTTTAGTTACTGCCCCGGCACCCAAAACTGCCGCGGATGAGCGGGTCGCGAAGCGGAGCCCGTTGAGCAAGTTGATGGCCCGTCCTGAAGTCGGCGCCCTGGTGGGGGCCGTTGTTCTCTTCATTTTCTTCGCTTCGGTGTCCGGCACGTTTACCCAGCCGAATGCTTTGGCAACGATCCTGTACGGGTCTTCCACGATCGGGATCATGGCGGTGGGGGTGTCGCTGTTGATGATCGGGGGCGAGTTCGACCTCTCCACCGGTGTGGCCGTGATCTCCTCGGCCCTCACCGCTTCCCTGTTCAGCTGGTACTTCTCGATGAACGCCTGGGTCGGAGTGGTGATTGCACTGCTGGTTTCCCTGACGATCGGCTTCATCAACGGGTGGATCCTGGTCAAGACGAAGTTGCCGTCCTTCATTGTGACGTTGGCGACGTTCCTGATGCTCACGGGCCTGAACCTGGCCTTGACCCGGCTGATCGGCGGCAGTGTGTCGTCCCCGTCGATTTCGAAGCTGGATGGTTTCGAGTCGGCGCACGCGGTGTTCGCGTCCTCGATCAGCATCGGCGGGGTCGAGGTGAAGATCACGGTGTTCTTCTGGATCATCCTGGTCGCCATCGCGTCCTGGGTGCTGCTGCGCACGAAGGTGGGGAACTGGATCTTCGCCGTGGGCGGGGACGCGAACGCGGCCCGTGCGGTGGGGGTGCCGGTGACGAAGACGAAGATCGGGTTGTTCATGGCGGTCGGGTTCTGCGGCTGGATCCTGGGCATGCACAACCTCTTCGCCTTCGACGCGGTGCAGTCCGGTGAGGGCGTGGGCAACGAGTTCCTCTACATCATCGCCGCGGTGATCGGCGGCTGCCTGCTCACCGGCGGCTACGGTTCCGCGGTGGGCGGGGCGATCGGTGCGTTCATTTTCGGGATGGCGAACAAGGGCATCGTGTACGCGCAGTGGAACCCGGACTGGTTCAAGTTCTTCCTGGGCCTGATGCTGCTGCTGGCCACCATCGTGAACCTCATCGTCAAACGCCGCGCAGAGCTCAAGTAGAAGGGCCGCAAGAACATGAATGCCAAACAGATCGACCAGCAGACCCTGCTCCGGGATGAGAAGGACCCGCTGACCCACACCCCCGTGCACCTGCTCTCCCTGGACGGGGTGGGCAAGCACTACGGGAACATCATCGCCCTGCGCGACGTGACGATGGCCGTGGACAACGGCCGGGTGACCTGTGTGCTGGGGGACAACGGTGCGGGCAAGTCCACGCTGATCAAGATCATCGCCGGACTCCACCAGCACGACGAGGGCGTGCTGCACGTCATGGGCGATGAGCGGAAGTTCAACTCCCCCCGCGACGCCCTGGACGCGGGCATCGCCACCGTGTACCAGGACCTGGCCGTGGTCCCGTTGATGCCGATCTGGCGGAACTTCTTCCTCGGCTCGGAACTGACCACCGGGTTCGGGCCGTTCAAGTCCATGGATGTCCAGAAGATGAAGGACATCACGCTGAAGGAACTGGCCCAGATGGGCATCGACCTGCGCGATGTGGAACAACCCATCGGCCAGCTCTCCGGAGGGGAGCGCCAGTGTGTCGCGATCGCGAGGGCCGTGTATTTCGGGGCGAAGGTGCTGATCCTGGACGAACCGACGGCCGCGCTGGGCGTGAAGCAGTCCGGCGTCGTGCTCCGCTACATCCTGCAGGCCCGCGACCGCGGGCTGGGCGTCATTTTCATCACGCACAACCCGCACCACGCCTTCCCTGTGGGTGACCGGTTCCTGCTGCTCAAGCGCGGCAAGTCGATCGGCTACTACGACAAGAAGGACATCACCCTGGACGAACTCACCGCCCAGATGGCCGGCGGCGCGGAACTGGCAGAACTCGCCCACGAACTCGAACAACTCGGCGGGCACACGGAGGCCCTCAAGGAAGTCCAAGCCGAAGTCGCCGAAGTCACGGACGCGGCATACGAAAGCAACACCAAGCGCCACTAAGCGCGAACGTTTACAACCCGATGGAGCAACCATGGAAATGCTAATAGCCGGAAACTGGCGCGGCGCCGCCGACGGAAGGACAGAGGAAGTCCGCTCGCCCTTCGACGGCCGGACGATCGACACAGTCCCCGTTGCGACGGTCCAGGACGCCCAAGCCGCCCTTGACCGTGCCGAAATCGGCGCCCACCTGCAAAGGACAACACCGGCCCACGTGCGTGTCGATATCCTCCTGCGCGCGGCCGCCCTGGCGGATGAACGTGCCGAGGACATCGCCCAGACTATTAGCGCCGAATCCGGTAAACCCATCACGGAAGCCCGGGGCGAAGCCAGTCGCTCCGGGAACATCATCCGCCTCGCCGCCTACGAAGGGAGCCAGCTGTACGGCTCCACGCTTCCTTTGGACGCAAACGCCGGGACAGGTTTGGACAAGATCGGCTTCACGCTGCGGCAGCCTGTGGGCATCGTCGTCGCCATCACGCCGTTCAACTACCCGGCCCTGCTGGTGTTGCACAAGATCGCACCCGCGCTGGCGGCCGGTAACGCCGTCGTACTTAAACCGGCCCGCGCAACACCGCTGACGGCGCTGAAGCTGGCGCAGTGCTTCGTCGACGCCGGCCTGCCGCCCGAGGCGCTGTCCGTGATCACCGGACCCGGCAGCTCCCTGGGCGACGTGCTGGTGACGGACCCGCGGGTCCGCAAGGTGTCCTTCACAGGCTCCACCAGCATCGGAACGCGCATCAGCTCGATCGCGGGCGTGAAGAAGCTGTCCCTTGAGTTGGGCGCTTCGTGCCCGGTGATCATCCTGCCGGACGCCGATCTCGAACTCGCCTCCACTGCAGTGGCGGCTGGCGGCTACGTCAACGCAGGCCAGGTATGCATTTCGGTACAGCGGGTCATCGTTGACCGTCGCGTGGAAAAAGACTTCCTGGACGCTCTCGTCCCGAAGGTCGAAGCGATCGCCGTGGGCAACCCCAAGGAAGAGGACACGCGTCTCGGCTCGCTGATCTCCGAAGAGGAAGCCTCACGCGTCCACACCTCGATCCTCGAGGCCCGCCATTCCGGCGCCCGTGTCCTCACCGGTGGTGACCGTGACGGCGCCGTGGTGACTCCCGCCGTCGTTGCCGGCGTCGACCCCCGGTCGCCGCTGAGCCGGAATGAACTGTTCGGGCCCGCCGTCGCGGTCTCCTCCGCGCAGGACATGGAAAGCGCCATCGCGATGGCCAACGACAACGAGTACGGGCTGGGTGCAGGCATCTTCACGAGCGACGTCGCCGGTGCGGTACAGGCCATGCGGCAGATCGACGCCGGCAACATCCACATCAACTGGTCGCCGCTGTGGCGGGCCGATCTCATGCCCTACGGCGGCTTGAAAGGCAGCGGAATCGGCAAGGAAGGCGTCCGTTCTGCTGTCCAGGAAATGACCGAAGAGAAGACGGTCGTCCTGCACGGGCGCCCCTGGTAACCACGACAACGGGAATAAGGCAATGACCACACCATCGCAGACCATCAGGCTCACCACAGCCCAAGCGGTCATCAAGTACCTCTCCGCACAGTATTCGCTGGCCGACGGCGTCCGCCGCCGCTTGGTCCCTGCCGCCCTCGGAATCTTCGGGCACGGCAACGTGGCGGGCCTGGGCCAGGCACTGGATGAACTGGCCGACGACATGCCGTTCATCCAGGGCCGGCACGAGCAGTACCTTGCCCACATCTCCACCGCGTACGCCAAGGCGAGCCGCCGCCAGGCAGTCCTCGCCGTCACGGCCTCCATCGGCCCGGGCGCGCTCAACCTCGTGACCGCCGCCGGCCTGGCAACGGTCAACAGGGTCCCCCTGCTGCTCCTGCCCGGCGACACCTACGCCACGCGTCACCAGGGACCCGTGCTGCAGCAACTGGAACACCCCACCGAGGCTGATGCCACGGTCAACGACGCGTTCCGCCCCGTGTCGCGCTTCTTCGACAGGATCAACCGCCCGGAGCAGCTCCTGACCGCCCTTCCGCAGGCAATGCGCGTGCTCACGAGCCCCACGGATACGGGCGCAGTGGTCATTTCGCTTCCTCAGGACGTGCAATCCCACGCCTACGACTTCCCGGTCGAATTCTTCGAGCCACGCGATTGGAAGATCCGGCGTCCGCTTCCGGACCTGGAAGAGGTCGACGACGTCGCCCGGCTCATCCGTTCGGCCGAGCGTCCCGTGATTATCGCCGGCGGCGGCATCCACTACTCCGACGCCCACGCGGCGCTCGAGGCGCTGGCAGGCCAGGTCGGGATTCCCGTCGTCGAGACGTTCGGCGGCAAGGGCGCCGTGACCAAGGACGAATGGTGGCAAGTAGGCGGCGTCGGGCTCGAGGGCAACTTCGCGTCCAACACCCTGGTCAAGCAAGCCGACCTGGTCCTTAGCGTCGGCACGCGCCTCACCGACTTCGCCACCGGCTCCCAGTCGATCTTCGAGAACGCGGACGTCCGTTTCGCGTCCTTGAACATCGTGGACGCCGATACCCGCAAGCAAGGCGCAACCGGCATCCTCGCGGACGCCCGTCTAGGCCTGGAAGCACTTGCCCGGGCCTTGGAGGGCCACAGCACCGCTGAAAACTGGCAGGAAACAGTCCATTCCGAGAAGGCGAAGTGGGCCCCGATCCGGTCCCAATGGCTCGACGCCGACACGCCCTACCGCCCGGAAGACCACCCGGACGCGCCGGTCACGGGAGCCGTCCTGACCCAGCCACAGCTGATCGGACTAATGCAGGAGCACGCCCGCTCCGGCGACACTATCATCGCCGCGGCCGGAGGACCTCCCGGTGACCTGCAAAAGGTCTGGGATGCCACGGGCAACCGCAATTGCCACCTGGAATTCGGCTTCTCCTGCATGGGTTACGAAATCGCGGCCGGCATGGGGGTCCGCTTGGCCGAGGGCAACAACGACAACCGCGTGGTCACCTTCATCGGTGATGGCACGTTCCTCATGGCACCTACGGAAATCCTCACCGCGGCCCAGGAAGGCCTCAACGTCACGGTTGTTGTCTCAGAGAACCATGGCTACCAGGTCATCCACCGCCTGCAGATGAACCGCATGGGACGCGAATTCGGCAACGAATTCCGCTACCGTACCACCGGCGGAAGCGTCGCCGTCGACGACGCCCCGAAGGCGCGGCTCGACGGCGACTACCTCAAGGTGGACCTCCGGCAGATCGCCGAAGGCCTAGGCGCCCTCGCTATCCGTGCCACCACGGCGGCAGAGGTCCGGGAAGCGCTGTCTTCCACTCGCGACACCCAAGGACCCGTCGTGATCGTGGTGCCCACCGTTCCCCATGTCGACCTGCCTGGCGGCGACGTCTGGTGGGACGTAGCTCCCGCAGAAGTGTCCGGACAGGAATGGGTCCGTTCATTGCGCTCGGACTACGAGCAGGCAAAGGGCCGCCAGCGGTGGTTCGGATGAACGCCTCGAGTGGCGGCAACTACGACGGCGGACCGCTCGACGGCGGTCGGCTGCGGCGCCGCTTGGCCGCCGGAGACGTGACCCTGGGAACCTTCGTTGGCATGGCTTCGGCAACCGCGGTGGAAGTGTGCGCCGCTGCCGGCGCGGACTGGGTGCTCGTCGATCTTGAGCACGGTTCCGGCGGTGAGGATGCGGTCCGCGACGGTGTCCTTGCGGCCGGAAGCTACGGCGTCCCCACCATTGTTCGCGTGGAGAGCGGAGAACGGATCCGCATCGGCCGGGTCCTGGATCAAGGCGCAGCGGGCATCATGGTTCCCCGCCTGAATTCCGTGGAGGAAGCCGGCCACACCGTGAAGCACATGCTGTATCCGCCCTACGGCGACCGCGGCGTGGCAACGTACAACCGCGCGTGCCGCTGGGGGATGGACCGGGCTCCGTTGAGCGCAGACCAGCAATCAGCCGTGGGAATCGTCCAGATTGAAACCCTGGACGCGCTGGAGCACGTGGAGGAGATCGCGGCGCAGGACGGCGTGGATGTCCTTTTCGTCGGACCGATGGACATGTCCTTCGCTTTGGGCGTCCCGATGCAACTGGACAGCAATGTCTTCCAGGAGGCACTCCAGCGGGTAGTCGCGGCCGCGCAACTGCACAACAAAGCTGCCGGCATCCTCGCGGTGGACGGCATGGCGGCGGCCAAGTACGTCCGCCAAGGCTTCCGGTTCGTGGCCATCGGCTCGGACTCCACCATCATGGCGGCGGCGTTCCGGGACGCCTTCGACACAGCCCGCAACTGACAAGAATTTTCAACGAGAAAGGCATGAACGTGAGCCCAGAATCCCGCACAGTCGGTGTAGGCCTTATCAGCGTCGGATGGATGGGAAAGCTCCACTCGCGCGCCTACCAGACGGTACCGTACGCCTACCCTGAGCTTGGCCTGACCACCAAGCTCGTCATCGCGGCGGACACAGCACCGGACCGGGTGGACTACGCCCGCGATGTCCTCGGCTTCGCGGAAGGCACCACCGACTACCACGATGTCCTGAACCACCCGGACGTGGACGTTGTCTCGATCTGCGCCCCCAACTTCCTGCACGCCGAAATCGGTATCGCGGCGGCCAAGGCCGGCAAGCACTTCTGGATCGAAAAGCCTGTTGGACGCGGCTACGAGGAAACCGCAGCCGTGCAGGAAGCCGCCGTGGAGGCCGGCGTCGTGACCTCCATCGGATACAACTACCGCCACGCTCCGGCGGTGGAACACGCGCGGAAGCTCATCGCGGACGGGCGCCTTGGGCGCATCACGAATGTCCGCGCGGTGTTCTTCTCCGGATACGCGTCCGAGCCCAACGGCGCTTTGTCCTGGCGCTTTGACCGGAAACTCGCCGGCACCGGCGTGCTGGCGGACTTGTTCAGCCACGCAACCGACCTGTGCCAATATGTAGTTGGGCCCATCGCCGAGGTAACCGCGCTCACAAGCACGGTCTACACGCAGCGCCCCAAGCTGGCGATGGGGTCAGGGACGCACTTCGCGGTGATCGAAAACGGTGAAATGGGAGAGGTCGAGAATGAGGACTACGCTGCAGCGCTGGTCCGCTTCGGCCCGTCCGCCCGCGGGGCAGGCGCCGTCGGCACCATCGAATCCTCGCGCGTTGCCGTTGGACCCGAATGCGGTTACCAGATCGAGGTCTACGGGACCGAGGGCTCGCTCAAATGGGACTTCGAGCGCATGAACGAACTCAAGGTCTGCCTGGGCCGGAACAACGACGAGCAGGGCTACACCACGGTGAACGCCAGCCCTCGGCATGGGGATTACTCGCACTTCCAGCCCGGGCCCGGCAACAGCATGGGTTTTGACGACCTCAAGGTCATCGAAGCCAAGAAGTTCCTCGTCGCCGTCGCTGGAGGAGCACAGGAAAACTCCAACATCCACGACGCCGCCTCGGCCGCTGCCATTGTCAGCGCTGCGGAAGCGTCCTCGCTGTCCGGTCAATGGCAGAAGATCGAGGAAATCCACGGCACGACGGCAGCGCGGGCATAACCATGGCACCTCCATCCGCCCGGCGGCCAACGATCATGGACGTGGCAGAACGCGCCGGCGTTTCCAAGTCCTTGGTCTCACTCGTGCTGCGCGACTCACCGCGCGTCAGCGACGAACGCCGCCAGCGGGTGCTCAAGGCTGTTGAAGAGATGGGCTTCGAGTTGAACCTCGCAGCCCGGTCCCTGGCAACACGGGACAGCGGAACCATCGGTGTGCTGGTCAGCGACATGCACAACCCGTGGGCCTTTGACGTCGCCGACGCCGCACGGACCGTACTTGAAGAGGCCGGGCACACCGTCCTCTTCAGTGCGGTCACAGCGGCGGGCAGGGGGGTGGACCAGTCCATCCTCCAGGCCTTCCGGGACTTGCGGGTCGCGGGCCTGCTCGTCGTCGGAACCGTGCCTGACAAAGCACCGTTCAGCCGGGCCGTTTCCGGCGGAGCTGTGGTCTTTGCAGGTGGTGGACCGGACTACATCGATACCGCCGATATCGTGCGAAGCGACGATGCCCTCGGCATGTCCATGGTTGTTGAGCACTTGATCGCCCAGGGACACGAGAACATCGTGCACCTTGGCGGCTTGGGTGGCTCGGTCGGCCGGGAACGCGTGGACGGGTATTCGGCAGCAATGGAAGAGCACGGTCTGGCCCGATACATCCGTGTGGTCGACGCCGACTTCTTCCAGGAATCCGGTTATGTTGCCGCCCAAAGGGCCCTGAGTTCCCGCTCCACGCACCAGCGCCCCACAGCGCTGGCCTGCATCAACGACCTTGCCGCTTTTGGTGCCATGACGGCTGCCGATGAACGCGGCATCGAAATAGCCGTCACCGGTTATGACAACATCGCGCTGGGTGCCATGCCGCGCCTGGGACTGACCACTGTTGACCCGGACAGCTCCACCATTGGCGTCACAGGGGCCAAAACCCTCCTGGAACGCATCCATGGTGAAGGCAGCGGCTTCGTCCACCATTCCGTCACGCCCCACTTGGTCGTGCGGAAGTCCAGCCTCCTGGGCCTCTAAAACACAGGCCTCTAGACGTATCAGCGGTGCCATTCCTGGCACCGCCCCATACCCCTCCACATCTTCAAGGATGACGATGGCTTCCAAAACCACACCCCAAATCTTCGTCGCTCTCGGCAGCGTTGAGCCCGACTTGGTGGAACCGCTCCTGTCCGAACACCAGCGACTCATCCAGGACCCCACCGACGCGGATCTGGCGAACGCCGACGCGGCAATTGTCAGGGCCGCCTACCGCGTGGACCGGGAACTGTTGGACCGCATGCCGGCGCTCAAAGTCATCGCCCGGACCGGCGTGGGAACCGAGCTCGTGGACGTCGCCGAGGCCAATCGACGCGGAATTCCGGTGGTCATCACACCCGGAAGCAACACCGCCTCGGTGGCCGAAGGCGTGTTCGCCCACCTGCTCGCCCTCGTCAAGAAGCTCTCTCCGCTGACCGCGCTGGTCATCGAGGGACGCTGGGAGCAGCGGGCCGCCGTCGGCGTCGGAGACCTCGAGGGATTCACGCTCGGCATCATCGGATACGGCCGCATTGGTCGCCGGGTGGCGCGTATCGCCGAAGCCTTCGAGCTCAAGGTTCTCGCCTACGATCCGTTCGCGGAGGTTCCCGCGGAAATCCGGTGCGACACCGTGGAGGAGCTGCTTGAGGGCAGCGATTTCGTCACCCTCCACGTGCCGCTGACACCGGAGAACCAGAACCTCATCAACGCGGACCGCCTCAAGGCCATGAGGCCCGGAGCGGTCCTCATCAACTGCAGCCGGGGCGGCCTCATCGACCTCGACGCCGCCTACGAGGCACTGCGGTCGGGACAGCTCTCCGGGCTCGGACTGGATGTGTACGATCCCGAACCGCCTGCCCACCACCCGCTGTTTGACCATGAAAACGTGGTCCTGACTCCGCACCTGATGGGATTCACCCGGCAAGGCATGGCCCACACCGTCAGGGACGCCGCCCAAGGTGCGGTTGACGTCCTCGCAGGCCGCACGCCCGCGGCGGTGGCAGGGCCATGACAGGTCCCTCTGTTGAGCATGTCCCCGTCAACTCTCCAGAACCAAGCCAAGGCCCCGGTCTTCTCCGGGCAGCCCACTAGAAAGGACCAATGCACATGTCCACTGATCGACCCCTCAAAGTCGCGCTGTTCGGATCGGGCCGTATCGGGCAAGTCCACGCCCGGAACATCGCCGCCCACCCGGACCTGGAATTGGCCTGGATCGCCGATCCCTTCATCGAAGGGGCCCGCACGTTGGCGGCCGGGACCGGAGCCATCGCCGTCGAGACTGCCGACGAGGTCTTCGCGAACGGTGACCTTGACGCCGTCGTGATCGGCTCGCCCACCAGCACGCACGTGGAACTGATCTCGCGTGCCATGGCGCAAGGCGTGGCGGCCCTCTGCGAGAAGCCAATCGACCTCGACATTGACCGTGCACTCGCATGCCGCGACGCGATCAAGGGCAACAACACCCCCCTTATGCTCGGGTTCAACCGGCGCTTCGATCCGCACTTCGCGGCCATCCAGCGCCGTGTTGCGGCGGGAGAGATCGGCCGCCTCGAACAGCTCACCATCATCAGCCGCGATCCCGCTCCGGCCCCGGCGGCCTACATCGCCACCTCGGGAGGGATCTTCCGGGACATGAGCATCCACGACCTCGACATGGCCAGGTTCTTCGTGCCGGACATCGTCGAGGTGTCGGCTTCGGGCGCCAACGTGTTCTGCGACTACATCGAGGAAGCCGGTGACTTCGACTCCGTGGTCATCACCCTTAGGGGACGCGACGGCGAACTGGTCACCATCACCAACTCCCGCCACAGCGCTTACGGCTACGACCAGCGACTGGAGGCGTTCGGCAGCGAAGGGATGCTCAACGCGGGCAACGTCAGCCCGACGACGGTGCGCAAGTATGGTGCGGCCGGCGCCGAAGAGGCGGACGCCTACCTGCCGTTCTTCCTGGAGCGTTACGCCGAGGCCTACCGGAACGAGCTGGACGGTTTCGCCAAGGCCATCCGCTCGGGCACTGCCTGCAGCCCGGGATTCGACGACGGCCTGCAGGCACTCGCCCTGGCCAACGCGGCCGAAGAGTCCGCCCGTTCCGGCCGCGCTGTCAGGATCGAAAACTCAGTTAAGATCGGGCAGCCGTAGCCATGCCACTTCTCCAAGACAAAGTGGTCCTTATCAGCGGAGGCACCCAAGGTTTGGGGGCCGGCGTCGCACGACGCGCAGCCGCCGAAGGTGCGGCCGGGATTGCGATCACCGGGCGGAACGCGGACTCGGGTGAACGGCTCGCCGCGGAGATCACAGCATCCGGTGTCGAAACCCGGTTCATTAAAACCGACCTCGCCGACGTCGAACAGGCCCGGAACTCGGTGCTTGAGACGATCAACGTCTTCGGGCAACTCGACTGCGCCGTCAATGCTGCCGGACTGACCACCCGCGGCACCATGCTGGACACCACGCCCGAGCTTTTCGACGCGCACATCGCGGTGAACCTGAAATCGCCGTTCTTCATCATGGCCGAAACCATCAAGCACCTTTGTAGCAGGGGTGTGCCAGGAAGCATCGTGAACGTCATCTCGATCGCCGAACTCGGCGGGCAGCCGTACTTGGCGCCGTATGTGGCGGCCAAGGCCGGCCTGGCCGGAGCAACCCGCAACGCGGCGCATGCCCACCGTTGGGACAAGATCCGCATCAATGGGCTCGACATCGGCTGGACCGCCACGGACGGCGAAGCCGAAACCCAGAAGAAATTCCACGGCGCAGGGGAGGACTGGCTCGAAAAAGCCAACGCATCCGTTCCCATGGGAAAGCTCGGACAAGTGGACGAGATCGCCGAATTCATTGTCTTTCTCCTCTCCGACAGGAGCGGTGTTGTCACGGGCTCGGTCATCGACTGGGACCAAAACGTATACGGAGGATCAGATTGAGCACCATCACCAAGCGCCTTGCCGCAGCACCCATCTCCTGGGGCGTCTGTGAAGTCCCCGGTTGGGGCCACCAGCTTGAGGCCGACAGGGTTCTGTCCGAAATGACCGCCCTGGGCATCAGCGCCACCGAGTTCGGCCCCGCAGGGTTCCTCCCCGAACAGGCCGCCCAACGCGCGGACGTGCTGAAGCGGCACAACCTCCAGGCCATCGGCGGCTTCTTCCCCGTCATCCTGCACGATCCGTCCAAGAACCCCTTGGATGTTGTGTCGGCTGAGTTGGATGCTTACGAAGCTGCGGGGGCCAGCGTCATGGTCCTCGCCGCGGAGACCGGCGTCGCAGGCTACGATCAGCGCCACGAGCTCGACGCCGAAGGCTGGGAGCTGTTTGGCAGGAACCTCGACGCCGTGGTCAAGGCCGCCGCTGACAAAGGTATCCAGGCGGTGGTCCACCCGCACGTCGGAACCATGATCGAGAGCACCTCGGATGTTGACCGGGTCTTGAACGACACCGCAGCAAACCTTTGCCTGGACACTGGCCACCTGCTCATCGGCGGCACCGATCCGGCGTTGCTCGTCCGCGGCTACGCAGCCCGTATCGGCCACACCCACCTGAAGGACGTGCGAACCGCTGTTGCGAAGCGTGTCCAGACGGGGGAGATTTCGTACACGGACGGCGTCAAATCAGGGATGTACGTGCCGCTGGGTCAAGGCGACGTCGGCATTGCCGGAATCGTCCGGGACCTGTTGGATGCCGGCTACGAGGGCTGGTTCACCATGGAGCAGGACACCATCCTCGACGCCGAACCTATCGACGACGGCCCGGTCCAGGATGTCCGGCAGTCCGTGGCCTTCCTACGTCAACTCGAAACGGAAATCGAGCGATGAGCGCGGTCCGCTGGGGAGTGCTGACCACGGCACGGATCGCCCAAGGCAGGTTCCTGCCCGCCATGAGCCGCGCCCGGAACGCCGTTGCATCGGCCATCAGCAGCCCGAACGGAAAGGCAGCCGAAGTCGCAGAGCGCTTCGGCATCCCGGCCGCCTATTCTTCCCACGAGGAATTGCTCGCCGATCCAAGCATCGAAGCCGTCTACCTGCCCTTTCCCAACTCGCTGCACGCCGACTGGATTGTTGCGGCCGCGGAGGCTGGAAAGGACATCCTCTGCGAGAAGCCGCTCGTCGCCAACACCCACGACTACCGCCGGGTGCTGGAAGCCTGCGAACGCAACGGGGTGAACCTGATGGAAGCGTTCATGTACCGCTTCCACCCCCAGCACCAGAAGGTCCGTGAGTTCATCGACTCGGGCAAGATCGGCGAGTTGGTGTCCATGCACGCCCGCTTCCACTTCGTCATGGACCGAAGCGAAGGCGAGGTCCGCCTCCAGCCGGGAATGGACGGAGGCGCGCTCAACGACGTCGGATGCTACGCCGTCGACATCATGAACATGGTCATGGGCCGCGCGCCGCGAACCGTCTACGGCAAAGGCACAAGCCGCACGGACCCAGTGGAAACGACCATGGCCGCGATCCTGGACTATGGGGACGTCCTGGGAACACTGGACTGCGGCTTCGAAGGCCCCCGCACCAACACGTTCCAGATCATCGGCACGAAAGGCCACATCACCCTGGACAAGGCCTTCGACCCGGACCCGGGCGAAATTGCCCGAGTTACCGTGTCCCTCCGCGACGGCCGGAGCGAGTCTGTCGACATCGGGGAAGACCCGTTCAAGACGGAGATCGAACGGTTCAGCGCCTGGGTGCGCAACTCCGGACCCGAACTCGTCCAGAGGGAATTGACCGAACAGAACCTGGCCGTCCGCCTGGCGCTCCAGGAATCACTCGCCACCGGCTTGCCGCGGGATGTCAACGACGTACATGCCGTGGAGCACCACCTACTACAGGAGCAGTAATGACCATCATCAACCACTTCATCAGCGGAGCCGAGACCGCGGGCAGCGGAACCGGCACCAAGCCCGTCTACAACCCGGCCACGGGTGCCGTGACGGCCGAGCTTCGCCTCGCCAACCTGGCTGATCTGGACGCCACCGTTGCCGCCGCAAAGAAAGCCGCTGCAAGCTGGGGCGACATTTCGCTGGCCAAGCGCACTGCCGTGTTGTTCAAGTTCCGTGAGCTCGTCGCCTCGCATGTGGACGAACTCGCGGCCCTGATCACCGCCGAGCACGGCAAGGTCCTCAACGACGCCAAGGGCGAGATCGGCCGTGGCCTGGAGGTCATCGAGTTCGCTTGCGGCATCCCGCAGTTGCTCAAGGGTGAGTACTCGGACCAGGTCTCCACCGGGATCGACGTCTTCTCGTTCCGCGAGCCCGTCGGCGTCGTCGCGGGCATTACGCCCTTTAACTTCCCGGTCATGGTGCCGCTCTGGATGGCGCCGATGGCGATCGCGACGGGCAACGCCTTCATCCTCAAGCCTTCGCACCGCGTGCCCTCGGCCGCGATGCTGCTGGCCAAGCTGTTCCAGGACGCCGGGCTGCCGGACGGCGTGTTCCAGGTCCTCCACGGAGACCGCGATGTCATCTCCGGGCTCCTGACGCACCCGGACGTGGACGCCATCTCCTTCGTGGGTTCCACCCCTGTCGCGAAGCACATCCTGGAAGTGGCGACGGCGCACGGCAAGCGGGTCCAGGCACTGGGCGGCGCGAAGAACCACGCGATCGTGATGCCCGACGCCGACCTCGACAACGCCGCCGACCACCTGGCCGCCGCGGCGTTCGGTTCCGCCGGCCAGCGCTGCATGGCAATCTCTGTTGCGGTCGCCGTCGGCGATGCCGCCGATCTGTTGGTCAAGAAGGTCGAAGAGCGTGCCCTCGACGTCAAGGTCAAGAACGGCACCGACGCCGACGCGGACATGGGTCCCGTGATCAGCCCCGAATCCCGCGAGTTCATCGTCAAGACGGTGAGCGAAGCAGAGCAGGCCGGCGCGGCGATGGTCGTGGACGGCCGCGACCTTGTGGTCCCCGGCCACGAGGACGGTTTCTGGGTAGGCCCCACCGTGATCGACCACGTCAAGACCGAAATGAGCGCCTACCGGGAGGAAATCTTCGGACCTGTCCTGTTGGTGGTGCGGGTGGAGGACCTGGACGAAGGCATCAGGCTCATCAACGCCAACCCCTATGGCAACGGCACGGCGATCTTCACCTCCTCGGGAGCGTCTGCCAGGAAATTCCAACGTTCAGTGGACGTTGGAATGATCGGCATCAATGTGCCGCTGCCAGTTCCGGTGGCGTACTACTCCTTCGGCGGCTGGAAGGCATCGCTCTTCGGGGACAAGCACATCTACGGCCCCGAGGGCGTGTCCTTCTACACCCGCGGCAAGGTCATCACCTCCCGCTGGCCCGAGTCGGCCCACGCTTCGGGAGCTTCGTACAACTTTCCGTCGAACTGAGGCGTACGGCTCGGTGACGGCTGCGCTGGCTGCAGCGCAGCCGTCACGTGGGCCGGGCGAAACGGTGGCAGGATCGAAGCATGACTGTGTCGTTCACATGCCGTACCCATATCGGAATGGAACCCGGGGAGCTCGTCGACCTCGCCCGCAACGTCGACGCGCACGTCGGCTCCATGGCCAAGTCCCGGGAACGTGCGGTTGCCGGCGTCGTGTCCGGACTGCTCTCGGAAGGCGACGAGGTCACCTGGCAGGCTTGGCATTTCGCTGTCCCCCTGAGGATGAGCAGCCGCATCACCCGGTTTCGCTTTCCCGATTCATTTACGGACGAGCAAGTGCGGGGCCCCTTTCGCTTCTTCCGGCACCTGGGGCGATACCTGCAGAACCTCATCGAACTGCGCAACGAATATCTCGTCCGCAACGGTGCCGCCGCATGATCAGGACGGCCCGCGCGGACGAACTGGAACGGCTCCGGGGGATCGAATTCGCCGCGGGGGAGATCTTCCGCTCCTGTGGAATGGACGCCATCGCAGACGACGAGCCATTAACCGTCACGGAAATGGCTCTCTACCAGGCGCGCGGTGGTGCCTTTGTCTTTGCCGACGCGTCAGATGTTCCCGTGGCCTATCTTCTGATTGAGCACCTCGACGGCAACGCACACGTGGAGCAGTTGAGTGTCCACCCATCGCATGCGCGGCGAGGTCTCGGGAGCGAGCTGCTCGACGTTGCCGAGAAGTGGGCGCACGCCGAGGGGCTGGACTGGCTGACCCTGACCACTTTCCGTGATGTTCCGTGGAATGCGCCGTACTATCGCAGGCTTGGTTTCGAGGAGCTGGGCCCGGAGATGTTAGAGGACGGACTCAGGGGCATCCTGGAGTGCGAGGGTTTGGTCGGCATGAGTCGTTGGCCGAGGATCGCGATGCGGCGGCGCGTCAGGTCAATCCCCCTTCAGGAAGATTCCGTCAGTCTGTATTGACAGGCTCATGCTGTCAGTTCAAACTGACAGCATGAATGGTGATGAGCTGACTTCCCACATCCGGGCGACGGACCCGGTAATTGGCCTCCGCGCCGTCGGTGCCCTGCATCGCCTGGCCGAAAAAGTCGAGGCCACCAACGTAGCCCTCGCGCGGGAGCAGGGTTGGTCCTGGGAGCAAATCGGTGATGCCTTGGGCGTCTCCAAGCAGTCGGTCCACGCCAAATACGGAAAGTGAGCCTGCCATGTTTGAACGATTTGCCGGCGAAGCCAGAACTGCTGTCCATGCTGGCGCCGAGGAAGCCAAACGCCGTGGAGACCGGCGAATCGGCACGGACCATTTGCTGCTGGGATTGCTCCACGACCCAGAGAGCTGCCGGACTTTGGAGACGGACCTCGAATCTGCCCGCGCCCAGCTCGACACCCTCGACCAGCAGGCGCTGGAAGCCGTGGGCATCACGTTGGGGGACTTCGGCCCGCTGGATGCGCCCAAGGGAAGCAGCCGAACCACCTTCACGTCGGCCGCCCGCTCAGTCATTCAAGACTCCTTGGTACTGACCACCCGGGAGAAGGCCCGCAGGATCACCACCCGGCACCTCTTGCTCGCACTGCTGGAACGGCACGAACCCGATCCGGCCGCCGTCCTGCTCAATAAGCTGGGCGTGGACACGGCGGCACTGAAGGCCCGGCTCCAGAATCCGGGATCCTAGGCCGGCTGTCGTTGCAGGCGCCTGTAGTACAGGTCCCCGAAGTAGTGTTCCGTCGTGGCGGGTGGGGCCGCGCCGGGTGAATTGCTGGTCACCTGGCTGGCAGCGGACAGGTGGAAGCCTGGCAGGGGCGGGGCTGTTGACCGGTGGTGGTGTCCTGTGGGGGTGCGGATCTCCAGGACATGCCGTGTCCCGTGCTGGGTTGTTGCTGCTCCGGTTCGTGCTGTCCAGCCGGGGAGTTCCTTGGTGTGGTTGCATGCTTCGCACAGGCCCGCGCCGTTGGCCAGGGTGGTGGGTCCTCCGTGGTGCCAGGGGATGATGTGGTCGAAATGCCTGATCGGTGCGTCGCAGTAGGGGGTGCGGCAGGTGTCGTCGCGGGCTTGGATGAAGCGCCGCAAGCCGGCAGGGAAGAGCCGGGCCCGGGAATCGGCGGCGACAAGTTCTCCGGTTCCGGGGGCGGTGTAAAGGCGCCGGAGCCAGACCTTGAAGGTCCGGTTCGCGGGTTGGCCGGGACCGGCCTGGCCGTGGTTCCCGGTGAGGAGTGTGCGTGCCCAAGCGGCGGGGACGATGCCGTAGCCGGGGAGCCTGGCCGGTTCGCTCTCGCCCTGGAACAGGGTGCGGTCGGTCATGACGAGCTGGACTTCAACCCCGCAAATACCGCCCGGGGTGCCGGTGGTGCGTTCGACCAGGGCATCGGCCATGATCTGGCCCCGGGTCCGGGTGTCCCCGGTGGTGCGGAGGGTGTCGGCGTACCGGGTCAGGGCCGCGTGCACGGCCACGCCCTGGGCGACGGGAAGCAGTGCGGTCAGGTAGGTCATGGTGTCAGGCGCGGGGCGCAGGCTCACGTGGCGTTCGGTGGCGGCGTGGCTGGCGCGCTGGGTCACGGAGCGGGGGTCCCGCCGGTACGCCGCGGCCCGGGCGGCGGCGATGATGGCCTTGTCCCCGGCGCCGTCGAAGGTTCCGGTGTCTGCGGCGAGTTCCTCGTCGACGGCGCAGCGGTCTTCGGCGGACAGGCAGGCTGTTTCCTTCACCAAAAGGGTCGCGCGCCATTCGGTGAACTGGCCGGTGTCCAGGGCGGCGAGGGTGTGCGGCATTTCGGTCACGAGCGCTTTGGCGAGTCCCACGAGCCGGGATCCGCGGGCGGGGGATTCCCGCCGGGCCAACGCAATTTGAGCTCCGACGCCGCGTCCGCGTTCCTCGGCGGGCACACCTGCCGCCGCGTCGGCGCTGCGCTGGGCGGCATCGAACGCGACGGCGATCCGGGCCTGGGCAGCGGCGGCCGCGGACTTCAAGTCCTCAAGCCCACGTAACTGGTCGATCAGCAAGGCACAGTCGCCCAGTTTGCTGTCGGGCAGTGCCCCGCCGTCGACTGACCCGGAACCGCCGGAGGCTGGCCGAATTGATTTCACGGCAGCGATCAGATCCTCCACTGCCGGGGTTCTCCGAATGCCGTCCATAACCAAAGCATTTCAGGGGGGTCTGACATTAATAGGTCAAAGAACGCCTGCCCGCCGAAAAACCCGGAAATCGGCCGAACGTCGGTCCCCTCTCCGCCGAGAAAGCTACCCCGCCACTAGCTCTACCTCGTATCCGTCGGTATTCACCAGATAGGCGGCGTAGTGGTCGGCCCCGCCGGCGTGGGGATATTTGCTCTCGAACATCTCGTACCAGCCTGAGTCCGCGCCGAGCTCCCGGAGCCGGTCCACGTTCTCCCTCGTCCCCGCATGGAAGGCGAGGTGGTTGAGCCCGGGCTCCGTCCGCCGGTGAGTGCTTCCCGTGAGCGCCGTGGACTGTTCGATCACGATGTACGTGCCTCCGAGTTTCCAACTGCAGCCCTCGGGCCACTCCTGGAATTGTTCGTAGCCCAATTCGGTCAGCAGCCAGCCCCACTCTTCCTGCGCCCGCGCGATGTGAGGCACCCAGATCTCTACGTGGTGCAGCGAACCCACTGGAACATCAGCCATGCGCAGAGTCTACTTTTGCCGGGAGTCCGCCGGAATGGCTGGCAACTCCACCACAAATGCCGCGCCACCCTCAGGCGCAGCGCGCACACTGATGCGGCCACCCATCCGCTGCACGATCCTTGCGGCGATGGACAAACCCAGCCCGCTTCCAACAGGCCGTTGTCCGCTGTATCTGGCAAAGAGCGCCCCGCGTTCAAACGCGACGGCGGCATCCGCCTCCGTGAGGCCAGGCCCGCCGTCCCGCACTTCCACAGTGAGCGCGCTGCCGGAAAGGTACGCGGCGAGCACAACGGGAGAGCCTTCAGGTGTCACGCGCAAGGCGTTTTCCAGCAAACCGTCCACCACTTGGCGCAGCCGCTGGCCATCGCTGCTGACCGGCAACGGCCCAAGAGGCAGTTCGAGCCGTCCAACTATGCCGTTCTGGATGCACACCGCCTGCCAGGCCTGCCAACTCTCGCGCAGGATCAGGGATGCGTCCACGGGCTGCGGTTCCACCCGGAAATCATCGGACTCAAGCCGTGCCAATTCCAGGAGATCGCGGACAAAACGGTCCAGACGGTTGGTTTCGACAACGAGCGTCCGTCCGACCCCGCTCACGTCGTCTCCGCTGACCACGCCATCGGCAAGCGCCTCGGCGTAGCCGCGCAGCGCGGTCAGGGGTGTCCGGATTTCATGCGAAATGGAGAGCAGGAACTCGCGTTGGCGGCCCTCGCTGGTCCGGAGCGCTGCATCGAGGGCCTCCAGCGCCTGTGAAACCTCCACCACTTCGGCCGGTCCGCCGGGTGCCACGGTCACGGATCGTTCTCCGGCTGCGAGCCGATGGGCCGAGTATGCCGTGCGCACCAGCGGGCGGCTCAGCCATTGCGCCAACAGGCCGCCGGCCACGATGGCGAACACGAGGCAGACGGCGAGGGCAATCAGCATGCGGCTCAACAGGGGAGCGGCGGCCGCGCGGATTTCGGACACGGGCTGCGCCAGCACCACGCCTCCGCCGGCCGCCAAGGGCCGGGCCTCGAGGACCACAGTGTTCTGCGGACCGTCCACCGTCCTGGATACCGGCTTTCCGGCCAATACATCCGCCACGGTCTTCGCATCCACGAGCCTCGCCCCGCCGCCTGTTACGCGGCCGTCGGTGCTGATTTGCGCGAGCCTCGCGCCGTGCGTGAGCAGATCCGCGCGCAGGTCCTGCAGGCTTCCAAGGCTTGACTGCTTGCTCAGGGAATCGGCCTCGACCGCGAGGTACTTCTTGGCTTCGTCCACCGCCGTGGCGTTGACCAGTTGCGCGGCCAGAAGGCCGGCGAGCACGACGGCGACAGTCGCGACGGCGGCGATCACCGCCGTCGTGCGCCCGGCCAGTGTGCCGAACCATCGCCTCACGTGGCTCCCCCGGCGCCGGGGCGGGGCCCGGATGTTTGGGGAGCTGAGGCCGAATAGCCGACGCCGCGGCTCGTCGCGATAGGGGAGTGCCCGCCGAGCTTCGCGCGGAGTTGCGCGATGTGCACATCCACGGTCCGTCCGGCGGCATAACTGGCCTGCCCCCACACGGCGGACAGGAGTTGCTCACGGGAAAAGACCCTGCCGGGCTGGGCCATGAGATACGCGAGGAGGTCGAATTCGGTGGCGGTCAGCGTGAGGTCTTCGGCACCTGCGCGTACTGTCCGGTTCAGCGGGTCCAGTTCGACGCTGCCCAGCACCAATGGTCTGGACCGTGGGGTTCCTTCGGTCCGGCGCAGGACCGCCTTCACCCGGGCGACCAGTTCGGAGGGCGAAAACGGCTTGGTGAGATAGTCGTCCGCGCCCAATTCCAGGCCAAGGACGCGGTCCACCTCCTCATCGCGGGCAGTGACGAACAGTACCGGCGTCCAGTCCTCTGCTTGCCGCAATTGCCTGCAGAGCTCGATCCCGTCCATACCGGGCAGGCCGACGTCGAGAATCACTGCGACCGGTCTGAGCCGCCTGATCTGTGCCAGCGCGGAAATCCCGTCCCGCTCAACGTGCACCCCGAAACCCGCGCGGCCCAGATAGAGGCGCTGGATATCGGCAATTGCCTGCTCATCCTCGGCAATCAGCACCAATCCGCGGCTGTCTTCCATGCGTCCATTCAACAGCAAGGAGGGAGCCCTTGGAGCCTCGTTGTCGGCCGCCGGGGACGGTTTTACATTCCTCGAACATTGGCCGAACAGTCAGTTCATGCGGCCGGACCAGAGTGTGGTGAAGAGCGCTGGCGGATCGACCGCCGGCCGGAACAAAGGACACGGATCATGAACAACACCACCCCGAGCTCCAGTACCCCCACTGAGGGCCGCAAACACACCAAGGCCCGCACCGCCGTCGTCGGTGTTTTGGCAGCAGGCCTCCTGCTGGGCGGTGGGGTGCTTGCCGCAAACGCAGCCACCTCGGCCAATGCACCAAGCACGACGGCGGCAGCCACCTCCCAGCCGACCGCGACGGCCGCGACGGCTTCCGTCGCGGCCAAAACGGCTCTCGGGCGGCATCCGCTGGCGGCCAGCCTGCGGTTCTTCGTGAACGGTGACAGCAGCAAGCCCAACTACGGCCAGCGCGCCGCGAAGATCGCCACGTTCATCCTGGACAAGCGCCCGAAGCTGGCCGCAAAGCTTCCAGCCCCGCTGCAGGCGGACCTGAAAGCGCTGAAGGATGCGGCCGACGGCGACCGGGTCGCGAAAGCCACCCACATCAGGGACACCGCACTGAACGGCGGCTACGGCCCGAAGATCCAGGCAGAGGCAAAGCGGATGCAAGAGCAGAAAGTCGACCGCAAGGCGTAAAGGACAAGCCCTAGGCCGGAACCGGGTCCCGGTCCGGCTCCGCTGCTACGGGCGTGCCGGCGTCGAACGGCATTTCGTCCAGGTCGATCAACGGGTTGGTGTCCTGGGTTGCCACGAGCTCGTGAGCCTCGGCCTGGGTGTCCACGCTCGGCATGGAGCCCGGGAGCGGGCGTTGCGCGGATTCACGCAGGAAGTAGATGGCGATCGCGCCAACCACGGACGTGCCCATGAGGTAATACGCAGGCATCATGTCGTTGCCGGTGCCCTGGATCAAGGCGGCGACAATGAACGGCGTTGTGCCGCCGAAGATCGCTACGGAGAAGTTGTAGGCGATGCCCATTCCCCCGTAACGGCTCGACGTCGGGAACAGCGCCGGAAGCGCGGAGGCGAGGTTGGCTATGTAGAACGTGACCGGGAAGGCGATCAGGGCCAAACCGGCAAGCGTGGACCAAATGTCGCCGATGCCGATCAGCAGGAAGGCCGGGACGGCGAACACGACGGTGCTGACCGCGCCGATCCACAGTACGGGCCGGCGGCCGATCCGGTCGGAGAGCTTGCCCGTCAGCGGGATGCAGACTGACATGACGACCAACACGGGGATGGTCAGGAGCGTGCCGTGAACGGGGTCGTAGCCCTTGGAGTCGGTCAGGTACGTGGGCATGTAGGAAGTCAGCATATAGCCCACCGTGTTGGCGGCTGCGGCAAGGATCATGGCGAGGATGATCTGGCGCCAGTAAGCCTTGACGATGCCGATAGGGCCCTTGGCCACTGCGGCGTCGCCCGCTGCGGCGTCCGCGGCGAGGGCTTCCTGGGCATCTAAGGTGGCCTGGAACTGGGGTGATTCCTCGATCTTGCTACGGAAGTATACGGCGATGACGCCGAGCGGACCCGCGATGAGGAACGGCAAGCGCCAGCCCCAGTCCTCCATGGCCGATTGGCCGATGGTGAGCTGCAGGATGGACACGAGCGCCGCGCCAAGGGCGAAGCCGATGTACGAGCCCATGTCCAGGAAGCTCGCGAAGAAGCCGCGGCGCTTGTCGGGAGCGTATTCGCTCACGAACGTGGTGGCGCCGGCGTACTCGCCGCCCGTCGAGAAGCCCTGGATGAGTTTCAGGATGACGAGCAATGCGGCTGCCCAGATGCCGATTTGTGCGTATCCGGGCAGGAGTCCGACGGCGAAGGTGCTCGCCGCCATCAGCAAGAGTGTTGTGGCGAGCACCTTTTGGCGGCCCACCTTGTCACCCAGCCAGCCGAAGACGACGCCGCCGAGCGGCCGTGCCACGAAGGTCGCGGCGAATGTTCCCAGCAGGAACAGGGTCTGCACGGACTTGTCGGCCTCGGGCAGGAAGACCGGCCCCATCGTGGTGATGAGGTAGCCGAACACACCGACGTCGTACCATTCCATGGTGTTGCCGACGATCGTGCCGCCGAGTGCTTTTTTCAGCATGGGCTGGTCAACGACGTTGACGTCGGATACCTTGAGTCGACGGCGTGTTGGAAGTTTCAATTTTGAGGCACCGCGTGGTGCGGTCTTGCTCGTTGCAGCGGCGTTCCTAGCGCCTGCTGAAGAGTCGGTGATGCTTCGGTCTGTGGGCATTTGGGTTTCTCCTAGGGAGATCATTTGCTTGCGACATACAGCTGCTCCGCTCTGGGCAGGGTTTCGATTTTACGCGAGATTCGTCGAAACTGAGAGTCGGAGTCTGAATTCCGGGGCCATTCCGGCCCATTTTCGGCGCAAATGTCTGACATCCATGCGCCCCCTAAAGCCCCGGAATCACGCGGATTTTGGCGTGCTCCAGGACTGCGGAACCAAAATTTTTGGTCAGGGTCCTCGAAACGCACAGTTTGCTGATCATTTTTGGTGGGTTTACCGTAGTTTTCCGAGCACCACCGTGGCATCGAATTCTTTGGAATGGACCACCCGCGCGGACAGCCCCGCGTGCCCGAACAGGGCCGCCGTCGTCGGGGCCTGCCGGACGCTCGTTTCGATAAGCAGCCGACCCCCGGGAGCCAGCCATGACGGAGCCTCCTCTGCGATCCTGCGCTGCACGTCCAAACCGTCCGCGCCGCCGTCGAGCGCCACCCGCGGTTCATGCAATCGGGCCTCCGGCGGCATCATCCCGATCGAGTCAGTAGGGACGTAGGGGGCGTTGGCCACCAGGACGTCGACCCGGCCGCGAAGAGTCTCCGGCAGTGCCGAATAGAGATCGCCTTCATGCACCTGTCCGCTGTCCGGCCGGATGTTGCGGCGGGCGCAGCGGACCGCAGCGGGGTCGACGTCGGCCACATGAAGCTCGATGCCGCCCACCGCGGCAGCCAAAGCGGCGCCCACGGCACCCGAACCGCAGCAAAGATCGACGATGACGGCGCCCGGCCTGGCGGCGCGGGCCGCCTCCTGGACGAGGTACTCCGTGCGGCGGCGGGGGACGAAGACTCCGGGATCCACCGCAATGTGTTGGCCGCAGAACTCGGCCCAGCCCAGGAGGTATTCAAGGGGTAATCCCGAGACGCGTTGTTCGACCAAGCGGTCAAGGTCCTCCGGAGCGCGCGCCGCGGCGATCAGGAGGCGGGCCTCGTCTTCGGCGAAGACGCAACCGGCAGAACGGAGCCGTGCTGTGACGGCGGAATGGGAAGGCTGGAACGTGGGTGCTGACATGGGAGAGCCTTTCGGGACACCGAGGGGTGCTCTCCGGGCCATGCTAGCCGAGAGCGTAGGTGGGGGCCATGCGTGAAACGGCTTCGACAAAAGCCGGGGTTCACAAACACGGCCAGGAGTGTCTAGGGTGGGTGCATGGGAACACTGATTTTTGAATAGACCAGCGGGTCCTGGTTCGTCGCAGCTGCCGTCAAGGCACTGCCGACCCTTGCCGATGCCGCTGAGTTTTGATCCGACAAAAATCCATGCCTGTTGAGGCTTCGCCTCCGCGCCGTTCCTGTCGCTTTTGTTAGACCCAGGGTCTCGCAGCGGACATCGCGTCCCGATACCTCCTCAGGCAAATCAAGAGCTTTAAGGAGTCCACTGCATGACACCGAACACACCCGAAACCGACGCCGGGCAGGAACCAGAAGCGCAGGAAACCGACGCCCCGGCTGCCGGAATCAAATCGAAACTGACTGACGCCCAGAAGGAGATGCTGGCCCGCAAGTCCCGCGGTGGGGCAGGGAACGGCTGGCAGAGCACCGGAAAGGGACACAAACCCACTCAAGCGAGTGGCAAGCAGGCCAAGTCCGAGAAGAAGGTCCGCTGGTAGATCCTGCAGACAAGCGGACAGCTCCCACCTAGTATGGAAAATCCCTTCGTTTCAATGCAGAAAGGAAGAACAATGGCTGCGAAGCATGTTGAGCAACAAATCAACTCGGAGGTGGCCAGCCATCTGGTCGAGTCCATGGACAAGGCGCCCATGCCGGCCCCGGCAACTGTGGCCATGGCACTGGGTTCGACGCAAGGACAGGCTTGGCCAGACGGTAGCGGCAAGACCAGGCACCCCAAGGACCGCGGCGCCAGCCACGGCCGCGTGGGCCAACAGGCAGCGGTCACCGCGGTTCACCGCACCAGCCGACCCCAGATGCCACACTCCTCTTAGGAACACCTTCGACACGGAAAATGCCCTGCGAGACCGGAATTCCGGTGGCGCAGGGCATTTTCCGTTTCGCTGGATTGGTCGGGGAGCTAGGCGCGCTCGACGTCGTCGGGGGACTTGTCGGGGCGCCATCCTCGCCAGACGGGATGGCGCATCCGCTCGGTGCCGGTCCAATCGCCGAACGTCACCTCTCCCACGAGTTCGGGCGAAACCCAGTGCGCGGTGGCGGCGTCCTCGGCCGGGATGTCATGGAAAGGTGAGTCCGGGCGATCGAGCCCCTGCATGCGCTTCAGGATGTCTCGCAGTTGCCAGTCCTTGAACCCGGTGCCTACCCGTCCCGCGTAGCGGAGCTTGTCGCCGTCGGGAATTCCCACGAGCAACGCGCCAATGGTCCCCAGCCTCGCCCCGGCGCCGGGCCGCCAGCCACCCACCACCACTTCCTGTGTGCGTTCCAACTTGAGCTTGATCCAGGACCTGCTGCGCCGCCCCGGCTGGTACCGGCTATCCGCGCGCTTGGCCATGACCCCCTCCAGGCCAAGCTCCTCGGCGCTCGCCAGGATGTCGTCGAGGTCATGCTCAAGAACCTCCGATACATGGATAGGGGAGCCCTTGGCCGGGAGCTTGGCACGGAACGCCGCCAACCGGTCCCGGCGCTCGCTGAGCGGCAGGGAGGTGAGGTCGGCGCCGCCTTTTTCGGTACTGCCTTTTTCGGCGTTGCCGTGGGATCCGGCGTCGTACAGGAGATCGAACACCATGAGGTGCACGGGGACCGCGGCCCGGGCGCGTTCGACGTCGCCGGGTTTGAAGAGGTTCATCCGCTTTTGGAGCAACTCGAAGCTGGGCCGGCCGTTCTTGCTGAGTGCGACGATTTCCCCGTCTGCCACGAAGTCGTGATCCGGCCAATAGCGCGGATCCGCCAGTTCTGGGTACGTAGGTGTCATGTCGATCCCCGAGCGGCTGGTCAACCTGATCTTGCCGCCCGAACCTGAAACGATGGCCCGGAAACCGTCCCATTTGAGCTCAAACAGCCAGTCGCCGGAGGAGACGTCGGCGGTTGTTCCGGATGTTGCGAGCATGGGTGCGTAGCTGGGGGTCCCGATTGATTGCGGCCGGGAGTCTGGCAACAGCACCGCCCGGTGGCCCGGTTTGTCCTTCATCAGGTGGATCAGCCACTGCGACGGCGACTCCCCGGTGTGGATGAGAGCGAAACGGCGGGTGCCGTGCAATCCGCCGCCGGGTTTGCCGGTGAGGGTGGCGATGACTTCCTTGCCGTCGCGCCATTTTTCGCACTCGAACTCGCCGCTGTCCCAGATGCTGACCGTCCCGGCACCGTACTCGCCCTTCGGAATGATGCCCGCGAATTGCGCATACTCCATGGGGTGGTCCTCCGTCCGCACCGCGAGATGGTTCTTGTCCGGAGTGTCCGGCACGCCCCGCGGCAAGGCCCAGGACGCCAGGACACCGTTGTGTTCCAGCCGGAAATCCAGGTGGAAACGTCGGGCGTGATGCTCTTGGATGACGAAGATTCCGCCGGGCGGATTGGGCTCCGCGTCGGCCTGGAGGGGACGCGAACCGGGTTGGTGTCCGACGGCGGGAAACGGTTCGGGCGTCCGCTGCGGATCGCGCTTGTCCACGTAGCTGGCCAGCCGCGGGTTCACGGCGGTGGCCGCGACGGCGGTGCTGACGACGGCCGCACCGGGTGAGCCGCCGTCGTCGTCGTTCTTGGCTGCCGCCACCGCGGCGAACGGGTCCTTTCCCTCCTTGACGCGCTTCATGACGGCTGTGAAGTCGAGATGCTCGAGCTTGGGGGAGGCGAGTTCCCGCCACGTCCTCGGGGCGGCGACCATGGGGTGGGCCCGACCGCGGAGGGAGTACGGGACGATGGTGGTCTTGTTCCCGCTGTTCTGGCTCCAGTCCACCAGGACTTTGCCGTTGCGCAGGGTCTTTTTCATGTCGCTGACCACAAGGTCCGGATGGTCGGCCTCGAGCGAGCGCGCCAATTCGTGGGCGAACGCGGAGACCTGCTCCCATTTGCGGGTGCCATCCAGGCCGGCGTAAAGATGGATCCCCTTGCTGCCGCTCGTCACCGGAACCGGATCAAGTCCGATGTCCTGCAGGATGCTGCGAGCCAACTTGGCGACTTCGGCGCATTCGGGAAGGCCTGTGCCGGGACCCGGATCGAGGTCCAGGACAAGGCGGTCCGGTGGCAACATGGTCCCGTCGGCGTCCACTTGCCATTGCGGCACGTGGATTTCCAACGCGGCAATCTGGGCCAGCCAGGTGAGCGTGGCAAGGTTGTTGACGAGCGGATAAACGTTGCTGTGTTCCCTATGCTGGATGGTGACCCTGGGAACCCATGGCGGCGTGGAGTCGTCCAGATTCTTCTGGAAGAACATCGGCCCGGGATCCGAGGTGGTCCCTACTCCGTGCACCCAGCGCTTCCGGGTGGCGGGCCGGTTCGCGGCAGCGGGGATCAGGAACGGGGCCACGGCGGCGTAATATTCGAGCACTTCGGCCTTGGTGGTGCCAGTCTCCGGGTAGATGATTTTGCCCAGGTTGGTGAGCGTCAGTTCATGGCCTTCAACGTTGACGCGCTCCTTTTGGCTGGTTGCCACCTCTTCACCTCCGCCTTCTTGTGATGTTCACTTAGTGCATGAGGGCCATATGGAAGGGTTCTATCGCGTTCGGGCTGGTCAACGTACCTGTCAAGCTCTACAGCGCCACCGAGGACCACGATGTCAGTCTCCACCAGGTCCACAACAAGGACGGAGGCCGCATCCGTTACCAACGGAAGTGCGAAATCTGCGCCTCTGTTGTGGATTACGAGGATATCGACAAGGCCTACGAAGAGGAAGGCCGCACCGTGGTGCTGTCCGCGGCCGATTTGAAATCGCTGCCCGCGGAGAACAGCCGCGAAATCGAGGTAGTGGAGTTCGTTCCGGCCGAGCAACTGGATCCCATCATGTACGAGCGGCCCTACTACCTCGAGCCGGATTCCAAGTCGCCCAAGGCCTACATGCTGCTTCTGCGCACGCTACAGGACACCGAGCGCGTCGCGATTGTGCAGTACGCCCTCCGGCAGAAGACCAGGCTGGGCGCGCTGCGGGTACGCGGCGACGTGCTGATGCTGCAATCCCTGCTCTGGGACGACGAGGTCCGCGAAGCCGACTTCCCGTCGCTGGAAACGGACGTGAAGATCTCGGACAAGGAGCTGGAGATGTCCGCCGCACTGGTGGACTCCATGGCGCGCGACTTCGAGCCCGAGCAATACACCGACAACTACCAAGTTCAATTACGCCAACTCATCGCTGCCAAACTCGAAAAGGGCGATTCCATCGACACCGAGGAGACGTTCGGTGTCGCAGCCAGCGAAGGGGAAGGCGGCGAGGTCATCGACCTCATGGAAGCCCTCAAACGGAGTCTCGATAAGAAGCGCGGCAAAGCGGCCAGCGGATCGTCTGCTGCGTCGTCCACCGAAGAGTCCGACGACGGCGCCACCACAAAGGCGGCGAGCAAGCCCAGGGCGAGGGTCAAGAAAGCCTGACGCGCCGCCGTCGTGCGCCCCGCGAAAAGGGGACATGTCCCCTTGGATGGCCTAGTGGTTTCGCAACGCCGAGATCAGCTCGGCCTTCTTCTTGCCTGAATACCCTGTGAGCCCCAGCTCTTTGGCCCGGGACCTCAGTTGGGGCACGGTCCAGTCCTCGTAGTCGCCCGACTTGCCTCCTCGGTGGCCGATTTCCTTGCGGCCCTCCTTGGCTGCGGCATTCGAGATTCTGGCCGCCTTTTCCTTCGAGGCGCCATCCTCCCGGAGGGTTTCGTAGAGTTCCGGATCCTTGAGGCTGGGATTCTTCTTGTTGGGCATGCGTTCCTCCTACGGTCAAGATCCTCGCTAGGACGGAAGCTCCATCCGGAACCCGCAGCGGCACTGCAACACCTTTGTCGCGAGGTACACGTCGAGAAGGTCGACAGCGGGGTCCTCAGTGGACATCGGAGCATACACGCTGTGGAATCCGGTTCCTGAAATCTTCATGGGTTCGCCGCAATGGATGTATTCCCCGCCGAATTGAAGCACGCCTGATACCGCGCCTCGCTGGTTCAGGATGGCCGCGACGTCCTGGAATGTCGCGGCATGGGCATAGAACCTATCGCATTCCACGCAGGTGTAAGTGACATCCACGAGCTCTGCCACCGGCGGTTTGAGGGGCTCGATGGAGTCGAGGATCACGTACTCGGCAGTGCGGCACTTGCCACACCAGATTCGTTCCGCTCTGGGGTGGGGCGCGCCATTGGGAACAATCGGGTCAGAGATAGTCGGCATCGACTTAACTCCTTGAACCGGGAAGTGCGGCTCCCGCGCGAGGCGGAAGCCGCACTTCGAGCGGATTTAGTCCTTCTTGAAAGCGTCCTTGACCTTTTCACCGGCCGATTTCAGGTCGCTCTTGCTTTGATCCATCTTGCCTTCGGCTTCGAGCTTCTCGTTACCCGTCAGCTTTCCAGCCGCTTCCTTGGATTTGCCTGCAAGCTTTTCTCCGGCGTTCTGGATCTTGTCATCTGCACCCATGGACGTACTCCTTTGCTGGTAATGGATTTACTTCATTCCGCCGAGCGGTGTTGGGCCCGGCCGATGGGGCCAGGCGTCCTACGCGCTGTTGTCGGTCAAACGCCGTGTGACCTGCGGCCGGACATGAAGCTGAGGAGCCAGCCGATGGCCGCGACGATCAGGAGGACCACGCCGACCCAGAGGAGCCAGCTCACGGCCTGCGAGAATCCGCCGACGAGCAGAAGAACGATTGCCACAACGCCTGCAATGATCAGAAGAGTGTTCACAATGACACATTCCTTACTTCAGCGGGACCGCCGGCAAGCGCCCGGGTCCCTTGCGATGTATTCGGTTATTGGTTCGCTTGCGAACCGTTGTTCCCCGCCAGGCCCCCAGGCCCCTGCAAGGTCTTGCTGTAGCGATACCGCCCCGGATTTTCGGGGTTTTCATCCGGTACGAACCGGTACCGACTTCCTCCATGGTACTACTAAGCACCCTTATCAAATCAAGTACTAAGTACGCTTACAAAGATTTTTGGGTTTAGTCGTAGGCTAAACGGAAGGTCGTGCGCCGGTTTCCGGCGCCCGCTTCGGATGGTCGTCTAGGAGGAGAAAACGTGAAAGCATCGCAAACTCTGGCAGATAATCTTCAGCTGGTCCTGACGGATCTCATTGAACTCCAGCTCCAGGGAAAACAGGCCCATTGGAACATTGTCGGCCCCAATTTCCGGGACTTGCACCTGCAGCTTGACGAACTCGTCGCAGCCGCCCGGGAGTTCGCCGACGAAACCGCCGAACGGATGCGGGCGCTCCATGCCCTTCCCGATGGCCGGAGCACCACCATCGCCGCCTCAACCAGGCTGGAGCAATTCCCTGCGGGGCTGACCAAAACCAAGGACGCCGTGAAGCTGATCACCGACCGCCTGGAGCGGACGGTCCAGACCATGCGTGATGTCCATGACGAAGTAGACAAAGAAGACCCCACGACGGCGGATCTCCTCCACGCGTTTATTGCCCGTTTGGAGCAGCTCGCCTGGATGGTCAGCGCAGAGACCATGTCAGCCAGTGCGTCCGTGGCAGACCCACAGGAAGCCTAGAAACCCGGGAACGTAGGCGAACGGCGCCACGGGTATGCCACGGCTCCGCCGCAGCAAACCCGGCACCCCGGGCATTTCCCGACGAAAGTCCGGCCGCGGATTCAGTTACCACCGCCCGGACGGATCGCTTGTCTCGGGTGCGGAGCGCAAGCGCCTTGACGCGCTGGCGATTCCCCCGGCCTGGGCCGACGTCTGGATATGTCCGTTCGAGAACGGACATATCCAGGCAATGGGAGTGGACGACGCCGGCCGGAGCCAATACATCTACCACCCGGAGTGGCGGGCCCGCCAGGATACTGAAAAGTTCGCCCGGGCCGCGCGCCTCGGAACCCTCCTGCCACAGGTGCGCCGTATGGTCTCCCGGCATCTGCGGGAGTCATCTTCGGAGAAGACCAAAACTTTGGCCGCGGCCGTGCGGCTCATGGACCTCGGCGCCTTGCGCGTTGGATCCGATGGCTACACGCGACGCAACGGCTCATACGGCCTCACCACGCTGAGGTGCAAGCACGTGAAGGTCAACGGGGATGCGGTTTCCCTGCATTTCCCGGGGAAAAGCGGTCAAACCTGGGATTCCATCATCGAGGACCCTGTGCTGGCCCGATTCCTGGGACCCTTGGCAGGTAGGCCCGGCAAGGAACCCCTGCTGGTCTTCCAGGAGGGTGACGGCCGGGTCTCGCTGAATGCCGTGATGGTCAACGAGTACCTTCGTGACATCACAGGCGGCGACTACACAGCCAAGGACTTACGCACCTGGAAAGGCACTGCGGCGGCCGGTATGGCGCTCGCTGGCCCCGCTTCGAAAGTGTCGGCCCGCCAGCGAGTCCTCGAGGCCATCAAGCAAACCGCCGAACTACTTGGCAACACGCCAACAGTGGCGAGGGCAGCGTACGTCGATCCGCGCCTCGTGGAGGGATTCCTGGCCGGCGATCTCGAACAGCTCAGGGCCAGCGAGTCGGATGTTGCGGCCTATCTGGCGTCATTGCCATGAATGATTTGCCCTGAAAAACAATTTGCCCTTAAAAACAAAAGAGCATGCTCCCCGCTGGCTGCGAGGGATGGACATAGTAGGAATTTGTCCATCC
Organism: Arthrobacter sp. NPDC058127; assembly: GCF_042884555.1. Lineage (NCBI taxonomy): Bacteria > Bacillati > Actinomycetota > Actinomycetes > Micrococcales > Micrococcaceae > Arthrobacter > Arthrobacter sp. NPDC058127. Next base: position 60,768 of record NZ_JBHVTT010000019.1, read on the forward strand.
CTCAGTGCCAAGGGAGAGCATGCTCAGTGGGGTTACTCGGCGTCGTGGTCCGTTTCGAGGATCTTCACGAGGCGGTCCAGGGCCTCGTCGGCCCCGGCGCCCTCGGCGCGCAGTACAACGACGTCGCCAAATGAAGCTCCGAGGCTCATCAGGGACAAGATGCTGGCGGCGTCCATCGCGTCGTCGGCGGGCTCGCCTTCGCGGGCGATGGTGACCTCGATGTCCAACTCGCCGGCGGCTTCGGCGAAGATGGCTGCCGGGCGTGCGTGCAGGCCGACGCGGCTGGCGATGGTGGCGGTACGTTCGGACATTGTTGCTCCTTCGATTGTGGGCTTGGGGAAAGTCTAGAGACCCAACTCGTCCAGGATAGGCAGCTGGGCGCGAACGGCTTGGCGCGCGGCGGATGCACTCGGGGCGGCCAGAGCCGCCGTCGCGAGCTGCTGGGCTTGTGCCACGGTGACGGTTGCCAGGACAGCGGATACGGCAGCCAGGGCGCGTGCACTCATGGAAAGCGTCGCGACGCCCAGTCCAACGAGTACGACGGCGAGGGCGGGGTCCGCGGCTGCCTCGCCGCACACTCCCACGGGTCGGGGGTTGCCGCCCGAGCTGGCGGCAGCAGCGCCGTCGGCGGTCAGCTTCACGAGCTGAAGCACGGCCGGCTGCCAGGGGTCGTTGAGAGTGGCGAGAGGGCCGAGTTGGCGGTCCGCGGCCATCGCGTATTGGGTGAGGTCGTTGGTCCCGAGCGAGGCGAAGCTGACTTCGCGCAGCACGGAGGCTGCGGTCAAGGCAGCCGACGGGACTTCAACCATGACACCCGGGGTCTTCAAACCAGCGGCGGAGCAGAGGGCTGCGAAATGCGCTGCCTCCTCGGCCGTGGAGATCATGGGAGCCATGACCCACACTTCGGCCTGGTTGGCAGCCTCTGCCGCGGCGATCGCCGCCAGCTGGCGTTCGAGGACGCCCGGGGAGGTCAGGTCGGTGCGGTAGCCGCGGACGCCCAGCGCAGGGTTGGGCTCGTCCGCGTTGGTGAGGAAAGGGAGAGGCTTGTCCGCGCCGGCGTCGAGGGTTCGGACCACCACCTTCTTGCCCGGAAATGCCGCGAAGACGGCGCCGTAGGCGGCGATCTGCTCCTCGACTGTGGGTTCGTCGTCGCGATCCAGGAAACAGAATTCGGTGCGCAGCAAACCGACGCCCTCGGCACCGGCGTCGGCGGCCTTGACGGCGTCGGCACCCGTACCTACGTTGGCGAGCAGCGGAACCCGGAACCCGTCGGCCATGACGTTGCTCCCGCTGAAGGCGGCAACGGTGGACGCCTGGGTGGCCCAAGCCTTGGCCGCGAGGCGAAGTTCCTCGCCGGGGTCAACCGTGATGGTGCCGGCAGCACCGTCGAGGTAGACCTCGGTGCCGTCCCCGATCTCGTCGACACCCGGGGCGGCGACGATCGCGGGCAGGCCGAGGGCGCGGGCCAGGATGGCGGTGTGGGACTGCGGGCCGCCGCTCGAGGTGATCAGGGCGATCACTTTGGCGGGGTCCAGGGTGGCGGTGTCTGCCGGGGCTAGGTCCTCGGCGGCCAGGATGAACGGAACGTCCGACGCCGGGATTCCCGGCGCGGGCAGTCCGCGCAGTTCAGAGACGATGCGGGCGCGGACGTCCAGGACGTCGGCCACGCGCTCTGCCATGTAGCCGCCGAGGGCCTTCAACGAGTCTGCAACCGTGGCAGCTGCCTCCCAGATGGCCCGCTCGGCGGTGCGTGCGCCGCCCGGGGCTTCGGGGGAGAGGAGCCTGATGGCCGATTTCACCAGCATGGGATCGGCGGCCATCAGGGCTGTTGCTTCCAGGACCTCTTTGCCTTCGCCGGACGCCGTCGCGGCTCGGGCACGGAGTTCCGCCTGCACGGCCTTGGCGGCATCCTTGATGCGCTGGCCCTGCGATTCGGCGGTAACGTCCGCAGGAATATTGACGTTCTCACGGGGCTCTTGCACCGGCTTCGGCATCTGCCGCACCGGCCCCAGAACACGCCCCGGGGCAACGCCTACACCTGAAAAGGTCTGCATGGATTAGTCCTCTACTTCGCTTATTGGCGGGTTGTTCAGGCTGCGACCGGAACAGGAGCCTGCTCGGCCTCTACAGGCTTCCGGACTGCCCAACGCTTGAGTGCGAGCAGGACCAGGGCGGTGATGACCACGCCGACTGCGATCGAGATGATGAACATTGCCAGGTTTCCGATAGCGAAGAAGACGAAGATGCCACCATGGGGTGCCTGGGAGGTGACCCCGAAGGCCATGCACAGCGCCCCGGTCACGGCTCCACCCACCATGCTCGCGGGGATGACGCGGAACGGGTCAGCGGCAGCGAATGGGATGGCGCCTTCGGAGATGAAGGACGCGCCCAGCAACCAGGCTGCCTTGCCGTTCTCGCGCTCGGCGAGGCTGAAGCCCTTCTTGTTGAGCACGGTTGCCAATGCCATAGCGAGCGGCGGCACCATCCCGGCGGCCATGACGGCAGCCATGATCTGGAGCGGGGCAGGGTTGGCCAGGCTACCGGCACCCAGGCCGGCCACGGCGAAGGAGTAGGCAACCTTGTTGACGGGGCCGCCGAGGTCGAAGCACATCATGAGGCCGAGGATGATGCCGAGGACGACGGCGGACGCGCCGGTCATGCCGGTCAACCACGTGTTGAGCTGCAGGGTCAGCCATGCGATAGGACCGCCGAGAACCAGGAACATCAAGCCGGAAGCGACGATCGAAGCCAGCAGCGGGATGATCACGACCGGCATGAGCCCGCGCAACCAGCGCGGAACGCTGAACGTGCCAATCCAGTGCGCCGTGAGGCCGGCGAGCAAACCACCAACCAGGCCGCCCAGGAAGCCTGCGCCCATGAAGCCGGCAACAGCACCGGCCACGAAGCCCGGGGCAATGCCGGGCCGGTCCGCGATGCCGAACGCAATGTAACCTGCCAAGGCGGGGACGAGGAAGCCAAGGGACAATCCACCGATCTTGAAGGCAACGGTACCCAAGTACAAGGCGAGGTTACCGTTTGGAAGATCGAGCAAGGTGTTGTGGGCCAGGATGTCATTGGCCTTGGTTCCCAAAGCAATGTCGTAGCCCGCCAGCAAGAAGCCCAAGGCAATGAGCAGGCCGCCACCGGCGACAAACGGGATCATGTAGCTGACGCCGGTCAGGAGGACCTTCTTGACCTTGGTGCCGAGGTGCTCGCTGGCAGCTTCGGACGCCTTTTCGGCGCTCTCTTCGGCGCCGAAATGCGGGACGCGGTGAGCATGTGGGTCGGTAGCGGCGGCGAGGGCTTCTTGCACCATCTTGGCCGGTTCGTCAATGCCGCGCTTCACGGGCGCGTTGATGACGGGCTTGCCAGCGAATCGCTCCTTGCCGCGGACATCGACGTCTACCGCGAAGATCACGGCGTCAGCTGCGGCAATCACAGCCGGGTCCAACGCGGTAAATCCGCCCGAGCCCTGGGTTTCAACCTGCAGGTCGACGCCCGCTTCCTTGCCCGCAGCCACGAGGGAATCGGCTGCCATGTAGGTGTGGGCGATGCCGGTGGGGCACGCCGTGACGGCGACGATGCGCTTCGGGGCCGTGGCAGAAGAAGCACGGGCCGAAGCCGGGGCGGCCTCGGCTTCGGGTGCCACCGACCCTGCCGCATGCGCAGCCGGCTTGTCTGCCAGTGCGCCGTCAACCAAGTCGACGATGTCCTGCTCGGTGGCAGCCGCACGCAGGGCCGCCGTGAAGTCCTTCTTGATGAGGGAACGGGCCAGCTTGGAGAGCAACTTCAGGTGCTCCTGGTCCGCTCCTTCCGGGGCAGCGATGAAGAAGATGATGTCCGCGGGGCCATCCTTGGCACCGAAGTCCACCTTGTTCGAGAGCCGGGCCATCGCCAAGGCGGGCTCGGTCACTGCGATCGAGCGGCAGTGCGGGATGGCGATGCCGCCGGGTACGCCCGTGGCAGTCTTCTGCTCGCGGGCGAAGGCGTCCGCGAAGAGCCCTTCAACCTCGGAGGCGCGTCCGGCTGCGGCAACTTTGCCTGCCAGGAAGCGGATGACATCGGCGGGAGAATCGCCGAGGTTCTGGTCAAGGGAGACCAGTTGGGGGGTGATGAGCTGGGTCACTGTTAGTCCTTCTGAAGGGCCGTGATGGTTACGGCGTCGGGAGTTGTTTGGTGGACCGCCGGGACAGTGGAGCCCGGCAGCGAAGCAGCGGCGGCACCATGGGCCACAGCCTGACGGAGGCAGTCCTGCGAGGTTCCGCCGTTGGTGGCGGCCAGCAGATAGCCAGCAAGGGATGAATCGCCGGCACCGACTGTGCTGACGGCTTGGATCGGCGGATGCGTGGCGAGCCACGCGCCGTCGGCGGTTACCAGGACGGCGCCCTTGGAACCGAGTGTTGCGAGTACTGCACCCACACCGCTGCCGACGACGGCGGCGGCGGCCCTGACGGCAAGGCCGGGGTCCGCTTCCAGTTCGTCAGCCGTATGGACGTCTGTGAGGCCGGCTGCGGCAGCCAGTTCGGCCAGTTCTTCCGCGTTGGGCTTCAGGAGATCGGGCTTGCCGCTGATGTTGCCGAGTGAATCGCCACTGATGGCGGCAACCAGCGGGGCGCCGGAGGAGTCAATCGCTATTAGCGGCGGACCGCCGTTTGCAGGATCGTCGTTCCGTGAACGGAGCCTACGGGCGACCGTGGCGTAGAAATCCGCCGGTACTCCTGGTGGGAGCGATCCGGCGAGTACCACCCAGCTCGCGCCACGGGAGCGGTCCAGCAGCAGCCCGATCAGGGCTTCCTGCTCGTCCAGGCTCAACTCCGGGCCGGGTTCGTTGATCTTGGTGGTGACGCCGTCCGGTTCGGTGAGCGTCACGTTGCTGCGCAGCGGCGCGCTGATGGGAAGCGCTGCGTAGGGGACGCCGTCGTCGAGCAGTCCAGCGAGGACGGGATCGGAATCCCCGCCCGGCAGGACAGCAACGGTGTCCAGGCCCGAGGCGACAAGCGCCCGGGAGACATTGACGCCCTTGCCGCCGGAGTGCTGGTGGACGGCGATGGCGCGCTGAACCTCGCCGCGGGCCAAGGGTGCCGGGAGCTCCACCGTGCGGTCGAGGCTCGGGTTGGCGGTCAGGGTGACAATCATGCGATCACCACATCGACGCCGGCCTCGGCCAAAGCGGCGGAGAGCTCTTCAGAGGGTTCGTGGTCAGTAATCACGGTGTCCACATCTTTTAGGGCAGCGAACTGGACCAGGGTTTCCGCGTCCAGCTTGGAGGAATCCGCGAGGACGACGACGCGCCGTGCGGACTTGACGAAGGCGGCCTTGACGGCGGCTTCTTCGGGGTCAGGGGTGCTGAGCCCGAACGTGGCGTGGATACCGTTTGCGCCGACGAAGGCGATGTCCGGACGGAGCCGGGAAGCGGCCTCGACCGTGGACTGGCCGACGGCGGCCTGGGTGAGACCGCGGACACGGCCGCCCAGGATCTGGAGGGCGATCTGCGGGTTGCCGGAGAGCCGTCCGGCGATGGGGATGGCGTGGGTGATAACCACCAGTTCTTCACGCGGGGTGTTCCCGTTGGAAGACGCCATGCGCTGGGCGGTGCGCTGGTCGAGCAAGCGGGCGAGAGCCTCGGTGGTAGAGCCGGCATCGATCAGGATGCTGCCGGCTCCATTCTCCGGGATGAGGGCAAGGGCGGCCTCGGCGATGCGGACCTTCTCCGGTTGGCGCTGGATGGCCCGCTCAACCACGCTTTCCTCGCGGGTGCTGAGGCGGTCCGAGGGGACTGCCCCACCGTGGACGCGGCGAAGGTTGCCGGCGGATTCGAGGGCGGCGAGGTCACGGCGGACCGTCTCCGTAGTGATGCTGAATCGATCTGCAAGGTCCGTTACGCTGACCCGTCCACGCTCGGCGACGAGCTCGGAGATCAGCTGTTGGCGCTCCTCGGCGAACACATACCCTCCATTGCGTACAAGCTTTTGGTACATCAGTGACTGTGATCACATGATGTGGAATTGCTTGACTCTATCTTTGTTCGTGTTGGTCTGTCAACAGAAAACAACATAAACAAAGATATGGGCTTGGTTTGGGTTTGGTTGGGGGTGGGGCCGGCGGACCTAGCGTCGGAACAAAAGGTGTCCTAAGGCCACTCGATCTCCGGCAGGCCGGGGTAGTCGATGGGGAGGTTGTCAGGATCCGGCGGGTCAGGTACCCGGGACTGGGAAATGGAATCCGTTCCCTGCCGATGCTTGTTCCTCTGCCGACCCAGCTCATCGGGCCCTTGCCGCGAGTCGCCTTCGGGTCGCCGCTGCTGCGTACTTTCGAGCTTCATGGTGCTTCCTTCGGGTAATGCTGCAAGTCGTTGGCTAAGCAGGTATTTCCAACTCGAAGCCACAACTGCATCTCAAAATCTTGGTGTGGAGGCGGACTTCCGGGGGAGAACTGCGCGATCGGGGCATGCCCATGTGCGGTGCACTTCGCAGTGCTGTTTTCACATCACGGAGGGGTTCGCCGCAATGGAAATAGTGGCTTCCGAACTCCAGGAGGCCATCCTGAATCCCCCGACGATTCAGGATGGCCCCCGCCTGCTGGACGGTGGCTGCGTGGCTATAGGAAAACCCGCAGGAAGTGCACGTGTAGAACACGGCAAGCTGTTGGGAAATCCTTGGAGCCCGGGCCTGGATGGATTCGATAACCAGGTGCTTGTTTGTTCCACAACCGGCACACCAAAGGGGAGCGGTCCCGGGCTGATGTGGTTCGCGAGGGATCGCGGATTCGGAGGGGGCGGGCATCGACTAGCTCCGCGCCGGTAACAGGCATTTGCTCATCAGGCAGCACCTTCACGTTGAGTGACAGGGCGCCCGGCTGCTTGAGCGAAAACGGGCCGAAGGCTCGGCCTTGTCCGGAGTTCTGCACGGACTGTAGAAGAATTGTGCACTCTGTATTCCCGGTACGCAAGACCGGCGGAGCGTTTGTCCAAGTGGTGGACGTTGTATTGGGAGGCTCTTTTCGCTCCATTTGCGCCCTGCTGCTCATAGACTGAGCCATGGACGAAATGGGCCTGAACCCCTCGGTGGTGGGCCAACTCCAGGATTTGGTCATCGACAGTGAAGACGTCAGCGGCTTCCTCGAAGACCTTGCGGTTTTCACGGCCTCGTCGGTATCCGCTGCGCGCGGCCAAGACGTCCTGTGCGGGGTTACGTTGAGCAGAAGACGCCGATCGATGACGGTCGCCGGAAGCAGCCACGAAGCGCGCCTCATTGACGAAGTACAGCAAGCCTACGGAGATGGACCGTGCCTGGAAGCGATGAGAACCGGGAACTCCGTGCTCGTTTCGGACACTTCCGCGGACGCACGATGGCCTGAATACTGCACCACCATCGCGGAACGTGGACACCTCGCCGTGCTCTGCGTCCCCTTGGCCCTGGAAGAGGGTGCGACGGCGGCGATCAACCTTTTCGCCCCGCAACGCGATGCCTTCGACGAGGCCTCCATCCATAGCTGCGAGCAATTCGCGAGCCAAGCAGAAAAGGCTTTGCGGCTCGCGGTTCGGATCGGCGCCAGGCAACAACGTGCAGAGGACCTCGAGCAGGCAATGCGTTCCCGGACCGCCATCGATCTGGCAACTGGCGTGATCATGGGCCAGAACAGGTGCAGCCAAGAGGAGGCCTTCGGGATTCTGACCAAGGCCTCGAACGGCAGGAACCAGAAACTGAGGGATGTTGCGGAATCCCTTCTCCGGTCCTTGACGAACGAAACGCCGGTCTCGCACTTCGAGGCTTGAGCGACTCCGCTAGCTGCGCTCCGAGATATTTTTGACACTTTCCACGAGGCTGTCCCACATGCCCTTCGAATGCGCGGCTTCATCCGGGCTGGCGTTGTTGTCCTGGGCCAAAGTCAGCCTGGTCTTCCCGTCCTCAGGCTCCAATGTCCACGTCAGGGTGTGATAGTTTTCCGGGGCGTCGGCTTGGCCTGACAGCGGACTGAAATGCGTGTTTACCAGCCGCTTCCCGGGCTCGAACTCGAGGATGACACCTTTGTCCTCATAGTCTTTGCCTTTCCAGACCCCGCGCCAAGCGATGGGTCCGCCAACCGTCCAATCGGTGACAACCTCGGTCCCGAACATGAACTCCTTGATGGACTGGGGATCGGTGATAACCGACCACACCCGATCGGCGCTTGCATGGATCATGATGCTTGAACTCGCAATGAAGTTGCCCGCCATATCAGTCTCCTTTTTCATGGGTCGGCGTACGGCCGCCGGCGCAACAGAGTCTACGCCCGGGGCGCATAGGCTCTTCCCATGGAAACTGTCGTCTGGTCCAAGCCGGAGAATGAGCGTGCAGGGACGCCGCTCCTCGTGATGATGCACGGATACGGCACGGATGAGCAGCGAATGGTGAATCTCTTTCCCCAGCTCCCCAAAGAATTCACCTGCGCCGCGCTCCGTGGACCTATGCCGATCGGCGACCACTACGGCTGGTTCCTCCTGGACTACTTCCTCGCCAACGACTTTGCGGACGTCATCACCGCCACCAACAAGGTGTTCGCCTGGATTGACTCGGTCAAACGCAACCACAGCAGCGTGAGCCTCCTGGGCTATTCACAGGGCATGGCGATGGCCAGCACGCTTCTGCGGCTCCGCCCGGAAGGCTTCAAAGCGACTGTGGGCCTCTCCGGATTCGTGCTGGAAAACGACCTTCTGGCGCTCAGCGAGTCCTTCGACGCTCCGCCGCCGTTCTTCTGGGGGAGGGACAAAGCCGATCCGGTGATCTTCAAGGATGCCATTGAGCACACCGAGGAATGGCTCAACAAGAATATGGCTCTCACTGCGAGGACCTACCCGGGCATGGGGCACCGGGTCGAGGCCCGGGAAATGGCGGATGTGAGCGCGTTTCTGCGGTTTTACGTCCTCCGTTGAGGTGAGGCCCTCGTCACATTCGGGGGTGCCGGAAAACAACTCTTGATTGCCAAAATTGTAAGCGCTTACACTCGTCTTCGGCGGTGCAAGGATGTGCCGCTAAATCCAGAAGATGAAAGGGTTGAGGCCGTGTTGAATGGTTAAGGCTCACCGCGTGACAATCCAGGACGTTGCCGTCCTCTCGGGCTTGTCCATCTGCACCGTTTCACGCGCCCTGCGGAACCTGCCGAACGTGTCCGAAAAAGCACAAGCCAAAGTGGCCGACGCCGCCGCCAAGCTCGGCTACAAGGCATCCTCCGCGGCAGCCCGGCTGGCCGGCGGAAGTACGGGTTCCATCGCCATCATCGCCCCCACCGCCACTGCCTGGTTCTTCGCCCAGGCCGTCGAAGCGGCCGAGGAAGTGTTCGGAGACAGCGGTTTCGACACCGTCCTGATCAGCCTGCGCGGCAAGTCGAGCGTCAAGCGGAGGATCTTCGGCGACCTCCTTGGCTTGTCCCAACGCGTGGACGGCGTACTGCTCCTCAACGTCGATTTGAGCGAATCCGAGGTTGCCCTCCTGGCCGCGTCCGGCCTCGCAGTTGCGAGCGTGGGGATGACTTCCGTACCGTGGGACAACGTAGGGATCGATGACGAACTCGCAGCTTGGCAGGCCACCTCCCACTTGTTGGGGCTGGGCCATTGGGATCTGGCGGTGCTTTCCGGGCGCGAAACCCACGAGAACTCGGTGTTGACGGCCAGCGACAGGCTCAAGGGATTCAGCCGGGCATTGAAAGACCATCACCTGACCGTTCATCCGGACTTGGTCATCAACTCGGATTCCACGATCGACGGCGGCCGTGTAGCCATGAACGAACTCATTGCCCACAGAAGCCTTCCCACCGCAGTCTTCGCGCACTGTGATGAGGCTGCGTTCGGGGCCCTGATGGCCTTGCGAGAGCATGGGCTGTCCGCACCAAAGAATGTCTCCGTGATTGGAATCGACGACCACCCTATGAGCTGGTTCCTGGGCCTTAGCACGGTGGCGCAGCCAGTTGCCGACCAGGGTGCCTTCGCGGCCAACCTCCTGGTTGACCGGCTCCAGAATGCAGACGCCCCCAATGAACCCACCAACCATTTCCTTGACACGAAACTCATTGAACGCAAAACCACGCGCCGCCAGCGCTGAACGGACCCCCAACACCATGACTAACACCCCCGCAACCCAGAAGTCTGCCTGGACGGGCGCCGCCGCGCTCCTTTTCGACCTCGACGGCGTGCTGACGCCCACCGCCGTCGTGCATGAGCAGGCTTGGCAGGAGCTCTTCGACGGCTACCTGGCCGAAACCGGCCATCCGGACGGATACCAGGAGAGCGACTACTTCGACCACATCGACGGCAAGCCGCGCTTCGACGGTGTGCGGGATTTCCTCACCTCCCGTGGAATCACGTTGCCGGAGGGGCCGACCGACGACGATCCCGCCAACACGAGCGTGCAGGGCCTGGGCAACCGCAAGAACCGGATCTTCAACGAGATCGTGGATTCGCGCGGCGTCGAGCCCTACGCAGGCTCTGTCCGCTTCATCCATGCCGCATTGGAGCTGGGACTCAAGCTCGCCGTCGTGTCCTCCTCCCGCAACGCGCCCGCCGTCTTGAAGGCGGCCGGACTGGATGGCTACTTCCCGGTGGTGGTCGACGGCCAGGTGGCGGCCGCCGTCGGGCTCCCCGGCAAGCCGGATCCGGCCACGTTCCGCTACGCCGCCGAGCTGCTGGACGTCCCCGCCGAGGGCTGCGTCGTCGTCGAGGACGCAGTGTCCGGCGTGCAGGCCGGCAGCGCCGGGAACTTCCGCGCGGTGATCGGGGTTGACCGGGGCGCCGGCCACCAGACCCTGCTCGACGCCGGCGCAACGTTCGTGGTCGACGACCTCGACGATCTCCTCTAACCAAGCCGTTTCACGAGAAACAGAAGGAACCCAACAGTCCATGGCACTCATCAGCTCCGACCGGCTGCGCTTCCCCTGCGAACCGTGGAAGCTCGTGGAGAGCATCCACGTTCCCGGTGACGCCGGTACGCTCGAAACCCTCTTCAGCCTCGGCAACGGCCACCTGGGCATCCGCGGCGCCCACTGGGCGGGGGCGGACAGCGAACTTCCCGGCACGTTCATCAACGGTTTCCACGAAACGTGGGACATCAAGCACGCCGAGAATGCGTATGGCTTCGCCCGCACGGGACAGAGGATCGTCTATGTTCCCGATGCCAACAACTTCAACGTCGTCATCGACGGCGAGCAGCTGAGCCTCGCCGAGTCCGCAGTGCAGAATTACCGCCGCAGCATCGACTTCGCCACAGGTGTGTACGAATGCGCGGTCACTTGGGAGTGCCGTTCTGGCGCCATCGTCACAACGGTGGAGCGCCGCGTCGTCGGCATCGATTCCAGGGGTTCCCTCGGCATCGAGCTGAGCCTCGTCGCGGACCGCCAGGTGTCGGCCGACGTCACGTCCTTGGTGATCAATCGGCAGGACCAGCCTGTGGAGGACCACTCGGCCCACGACCCACGCCGCTCCGGCCGCCACGCCGGCCGGGTGCTGCGTCCGCTCCACCTCCAAGGCTCCGATGGATCCCTGCGCATGGCTTGGGAAACCGCCGAATCCCACCAGCGCATCGGCATGGCCGTGGATCACTGGATTTCCGCCGAAGGCCAGCCCTTCGAAACCGTAGTGGGGGAGGACGAGTCCACGGTTCGCTACGTCATGGCCGTGAATGAGGGCGAGACCTTCCGCTTGGAGAAGAGCGTCAGCTACGTCGTGAACAGCGCCGATGCAAGCGCAGAGGACCCCGGCGAGATCCTCGCGTCCGACGCCGAATTGGGACTCGTGCCGTTCGACGCGCTCCTGGCCGAAGGTGCTGCCCACTATCGTGATTACTGGTCCACCGCGGATATCACCATTGGTGGCCAGCCCGAACAGCAGCAGGCCGTGCGATGGAGCCTGTTCCAGCTTGCCCAAGCCACCGCGCGTGCCGGCGTCGCGGGCATCCCGGCCAAGGGCGTCAGTGGCTCCGGCTATGAGGGCCACTACTTCTGGGACCAGGAGGTGTACCTGCTGCCGTACCTGACCTACACCAACCCGGCTGCCGCCCGCCAGGTGCTGGAATCGCGCCATGCCATGCTTCCCGACGCCCGCATCCGGGCCAAGGAACTGAGCGTTGACGGTGCGCTGTTCCCGTGGCGCACCATCAACGGACTCGAGGCCAGCGCGTACTACGCCGCCGGCACCGCGCAGTTCCACATCGCCGCCGCCATCTCCTTCGCCGCAAACCGCTACCAGTGGGCCAGCGGCGACGCCGGCTTCCGTGCGGAGGTGGGAGCCGATCTGTTGATCGAGACGGCCCGCATGTGGGCTTCGCTGGGCTTCTTCGGCAAGGACGGCTTGTTTCACATCCACGGCGTCACGGGCCCGGATGAATACACGGCCGTGGTCAACGACAACCTCTACACCAACGTCATGGCCCGCTTCAACCTCCGAGCGGCTGCAGCACTGGAACACCCGGACGTCCCGGAAACCGAGCGGATGGTGTGGCAACAGGCCGCCGCGCGCATGTCCCTTCCCTACGATCCGGACATGGAGATCTACAGCCAGGACAACGACTTCATGACCCTGGAGCCGTGGGACTGGAACACGCCCAAGTCCAAGTACCCGCTGCTGCTGAACTTCCACCCGCTGGTGATCTACCGGCACCAGGTCCTCAAACAGGCGGACACTGTGCTGGCGATGTTCCTGCAGTGGCAGGACTTCACGGCCGAGGAAAAGCAACGCGCGTTCGACTTCTACGATCCCATCACCACTGGCGACTCCACATTGTCCGCCTGTGTGCAGGGCATCATGGCGGCCGAGGTGGGGTACTCCGACGTCGCGCTCAAGCACTTCACCGAGGCCTTGTTCATCGACCTGGACAACACGCACAACAACACGGTCGACGGCGTGCACATCGCGTCCACCGGCGGCATCTGGAGTTCCTTGGTGTGCGGTTTCGCGGGCATGCGGGACCAGGGCCAGGTCCCGCACTTCGATCCGCGGTTGCCGGCCGAGTGGGACAGCCTGTCCTTCCGCCTCAAGATCCGCGGGCGGCTGTTGTCCGTCGAGTTGCGCCCGGGGTCCATCAGCCTTGCGCTGGTTGCGGATTCAGGCGCTCCCGCTTCAGCGCCCGACGCCGGGACGGCACCTTTGGAGGTCAGCGTTCGCGGCGAGCGGCTCGTCGTCGGCGTCGAGACGGTCACCGTGCCGCTCGACGAAGTGCCGGTCCCCGCGCCGTCGGTCTTCCCGAGCCTCTTCCCGACGGCGGGACTCCCCGTGATCGGAAGCGCGCGGATCTAACTGGCCCATCGATTGCTCCCCACCGGCCCCCTCGCCTCACAAGTTCGGCCAGGGAACCCTGCCGGCGTGGGCCCAACTGCCGTTTTGAACCATCAAAACGGCAGTTGGGGAGCTGCGGATTCGAAGTTATTCGGGAACGGTTCATTTTTGATTCATGGGACGCCGATACGGTCTCCGGAGACCTCTCTGGAAAAGGACCCTTCCCATGGATCGACGAACATTCGCCTCCGCTGCCTTGCTGACCGCGGCGGCACCGCTGCTCACCACTACTCCGGCCCTCGCGGACTCTTCCGGGAAGGGAAAGGATGCCAAGCTGACACGCACTATGTTGGACGCTTTGGAAGGTGAACTGGACGACCATGCCACCGCCGCCGTCGTGGAGCCCCACATTGAAGACATCGGATTCAACTGGCATCCGCCAACCAAGCCGGTCGAGAGCATTGATTTCATCATCGCCTATGGTTTCGGCAACCGACGGCCGGCAGGAGGCGGGGATCCCAGCCGCGTGCTCTACGAGCCTGGCCCGGTCAACGAAGCACTCGCCGACACGGTTGCGAAGGTGCGGGCGAGGCGCAACGTTCCCGTCTTTGCCCAGTGGGAAATCGCCAGGTTCCTCGAGTCCAAGTACCACATGAGCGGGGTGACCTCGATTGAACCGATCATTTCGGCGGACGGCACCGTTGTGTATCTGAGCACGGACGGTGTTGCAGCCCAGGTCAAGGAGCTGCGCGCCTCTCAGCCTTCGGGGATCGCCGGCATTGTTGGATTCCGGGACCACATTAAGCGCTGTGTCCAGACCACCCAAGACCGCGGGATGGACGCTTTCGCTCCCCAAGGCATTGACATGCCCGGCACCTATGATCCGCAGTCGGGACAGCCGTGGACCCGACGTCGTGATCTCTATCTGGTGCACGACATGTACGCCCAGATCGCCGTGCTCCGCGGGAAACTGATCGCACAGGCCTATCCCAACGGCTGATTCCCGGATGGCGCAGGGGACGCTTTGCTTGAGCGAAGTTCAGCGCGCCCGGGCCGTTTCCGCTGCATCCCAGTCGATGTGGTGGCGATAGACCCAGTCGAAGTTGTCGGCCGTCTTCCGTGCTAGTGAGCGGAAGACGGCCTTCAGCACAAGGTCTTCGAAGACTCGCTTGAATTGGCCGCGGATCTTCGGGGCGGCGTTCCGGCGGCCCCATTCGACCACCGATTCCGCCCGGCTCCGGCGTTCCTTCTCGTAGCGGGACAGGGCGCCGGGGATGTCCGCGGGCGAGATGCCCCGAAGCGATCGCCCGAGCGCGACGGCGTCTTCGATCGCCATGGAGGCGCCTTGCCCGGACGACGGCGATGCTGCGTGGGCAGCGTCTCCCACCAGCACCAGGTTCCCTCGATGCCAACTGGGGATGCTCGGAAAATCGGAGGTCGTGTACGGCCGGATGATGCCGTCAGTGGCGGTGATGATCTTGGCCATGGGCGTGCGGTCCCCGGCCACGAGCTGCGTCAGCCAGGACTTGCGGGCGCTATGGTCCAGGGCGGCCGGATCCTCCGATGACCGCTGCAGAGGGTTGGCAAACCACCAGATCCTTCCCCTCGGATCCTGCATGTAGCAATAGAAGCAGCGCTTGCCGAAGACCATCTTCATGCGTCCCGGTTCGACGTCCAGCAGCCCGGCAGGGACCAACCCAGAGTCGACAATCCCGCCGGTGTTGAGCAGGGGGATATTGCGGGGAGCCGGGGATGAGGGGTCGATCAGCGGGCGCAAGGCCGAGTGGAGGCCGTCGGCGCCCACCACCAGGTCTCCACGCGCGGAGGTGCCGTCCGCGAAAACGGCCGTGACGCCGTCGGGCGCTTCCTTCACCGTCGCGAGCCGCTTTCCGTACTCGATGCAGATCCCGCGGTGGCTGGCCGCCTCGCGGAACATGCCATACAACTCGGAACGCGTCATCGTGCGGGCGGTGGTGCCGTCTGGGAGGGATCCGCCGTAGTCAAAGTCGATGAGGTGTTTTCCGGTGCTGCCCAGATACATGGACATTTGCGGGGTGCTGAAGCCCAGACTGGCAGCTGCTTCTTTGAGCTCGAGGGTTTCCAAGGCATCGAAGCCATTGACGGCCACGGTGAGGAAGCCGCCGACGCCGTCCGAAGGCACGCTGTAGGCCTCGAAGACGGTGGCGTGATGGCCGGCTTTTTGCAATGAGATGGCCGTGGCGAGTCCGGCGATCCCGGATCCGATGACAAGGCATTTCAACATGGCGGGGTCCTTTGCAATTTATTTCGTTCGGTTGAAAGAAATATATGACTCGCACTGGAGGCCGTCAATCCTTTCGGTGAGGCGAAATAATTTGCTAGCCTCGGAGGATGGAGAACCAACCGGGCGTCAGTGCGCGGCGCCAAGACTTGCTTGAGGCGGTCTTTGCCTCGGGACGGGAGCTTTCGACGGCGGCCGTCATGTTCCACACCAAGCTGTCCGAGCTGCGCGGACTGTCTGCGACGGAGGGCAAAGCGATCGATATCCTGCTGCGCTTCGGACCCATGACGGCGGGGGAATTCGGCGAACACTCCGGGCTCGCTCCGGCCTCGGTCACGGGATTGATGCAACGGCTCGAGAGCAAGGGCGTGGCCCGCAGGGTCCGGCACGAAGGGGACAAACGGAAGGTCCTGATCGAGCTCGTGGGGGACCAAGTTAGCGCCGCGATGCCCCATTTCATCGACTTCATGGGCGGGCTTGCGACCCTGTTGGAGGGCTACAGCGACGAAGAACTCCGGGTCATCGCGGACTATTCGTCGAAAGCCGCGCGGATCCAGCAGGACGCGGCGGGGCGGCTGGGTGCTGCATCGGGCGGGGACATGCACGACGACGGCGGCCGCGCGCCGTCGTCGAACCCCGCCTGAGCTGCTCGCTACTTAGGCATTATGCCCCGCATACTGTTGTTTCGTTTCTCGTGGGTGAGTTCCGCGAGGCCAAGGGCTTCCAGGAGCGGCGGCATGTACATGCCGAAACGGCCGCGGTATCCCTTGCGCAGGCCGTACCAACCGCCCACCGGATTGCCGTCGTCGCGCCCCCAGGCCTCAACGGTGCCTTCGGCGGCCGGTTTGTTCTCGTCGGCGGCGCCGAGCGGCACCCAATCGCCCTGCTGGAGTAGCCACGCATGCAGATCCTCGATGGCGCTCAAATGGTATTTGAGGGTTGTGGAACCCACTTGGCAAACGATCGCGGGAGGGTCACCCGCTTCGTCCCGGTACATCGTGTAGTCGGAAGAGCCGGGCGGGGTGGTGAGCTTCCAGGGGTCTTCCTTGGATCCAGCGGCCATGTACGGTGTCCTTCCAGTCGTGCGGCGCGTCAGCCCACGCGGATGCCATTGTCAGCGAGGAACTCGCGGGAGCGGCCCATCTGGCGGTCGGTGGAGAAGGCGTACCAGTCTTCGCTGAGGTTCTCGCCGTGGACGAGGTCGCGGAACCGGGCGAAGGCGCCTTTGCCCTCGATCGCGTGCTCAAGCCGCTCCCGGAGGGCGTTATCGTGCTGCCGTTCCGCGAAGGCCGCCATGTCCTGCCAGCCGTTCCGGGAATCGCTGCGGTCGATTCGAAGCCAACGCTCCGGTTCTTCCTCTACATCGACGGCGGCGTCCTCCCCGACGATCATCGGGTCGGTGGCGGCGTCGTCGTACACCTGCCCGGTAGACAGGTCGAGGTAACCGCCGGTTGACAGTCCGGGATCTCCTTCCAACACGACACTGAGCATGTCGAGGTCGACAGGCACGGCCCTGCCTGTCGGCGGCACACCGCGCAGATACGCCAGCAGGTCCTCGGCCAATAGCTGGTCACCAGCGCCGTCGCGCCACCTCAGCCGGTTGATAACCGACAGTGCCACCGGCTCGGCCTCCCGGCGTCGCTGCTCCAGGGCCATTGGTATCCCGGCCCCCACCTGCTGCAGAACGTCATCGATATCGTGTCCCATCACCACTGCGAGGAAACGAGACGCATTTGCCGCGGCGATGGCTCCCCGCAGTTCGGGCAGGTCGAGCCGGGGCGCCTGCACCTGTAAGGGCCAGGCATGCAGCAACATAGGGTGCGGCTGGCTCGGTTTCCCCGGCGCCCGACTTTCCCCATCGTCACTAGCCCACCGGCGCCCGTACTGGTCCGGGATACTGCCCCAACCCCAGTACGGCAAGGGGACCCCAGGGCGGACACCCAACACTTCCAGCGGGTCCACCTTCACCTCCCCGACCACGCACCGGTGTATCCAAGCGTCACCGAGGTCAAACGTAAACTGAAACTCAGCCCCCGGCTCCAGCGTCCGGACGACCTTGAGAGCAGCAATGTCCATCGGCGCGATGATCGGGCCGCGGATCGATCCGGCCATCTCAGCTCCCGTCTCTTCATCAGTAATAACCCGGCCATCGGCCAGGGTAAACAGTGACAGGTGCGAGCGGTCCCACCGGGCGAAGGCATCATTGATGGCATTGGCGAGATCCATGAAGGTATGCGACGGTCCGACCGCGAAGACGCGCCCGGGCCACGGCCACAGCTCCTCCCCACGACCACCGAGCAGTTCCACCGTCACCGATAACCAGGTTCGTGCCATGCCCCAAGGATGGCACGAACCACGACGTGGCCATAAACTGCGCACCTGATCGATCCAGGAGCAAGCTCGCCCGCCTACACAGCACTCGATCGGCGAGCCAGAAACTCCTCGATGGCGTCGGCGGCTGCGGGAGCCCCGCCCGCTGATCGCACCCGGGCGCTCATCGCCTCGAGGTTGCCCCGGATCGCCTGGTCGCCGCTGACTTCAAGGACGGTTTCCCGGATCAGCTCGGGGGAGAGCCCCTCCAACGGGAGCCGCCGCCCGAGTCCCAGATCCTCTACGCGGCGTGCATTGGCGCCCTGTTCGGGCTGCAGCGGGAAGGCAACCAAAGGCACCCCGAAATAGAGCGCCTCCATGGTCGAGTTCATCCCGGCGTGGGAGAGGAAAGCGTCGGCGTGGGCTAGGACTTCGAGCTGCGGAAAGAAGGGCCGTACGTCAAAGTTCTCCGGGATGTCCCCCAGCTCGGACTCCTCGACGCGCTCTCCGATTGCCATGGCAACCTGCCAGTGGGTGCCCGCAAATCCTTCGAGGCACATCCTGAAGAAATCCGGCCGGTCATTCAACGGGGTGGTGCCAAGGGAGATGAACAACAGCGGCCTGTCCTTCACGCCGGGCTGCCAGGCCTCCTCGTTGCCCCGGGAGCCAAGGCAGGGGCCCACGAAGTGGAACCTGGCGTCGAATGTCTCGCCGGAGGGCTGGAATTCCCTCGGGATGAAGGAGATGTTCAGCGACGCGGGTGGGCCTCCCATGAATTGCAGATGGCCCACGCCCTGCTCGGCGGCGAAATCATTGATCCGCTGGCTGGCCTCTTTCCAGGCCTCGACCATGCCTGGCGGCGGCGGGCCGGGCATGAGATCCCGCATCGAGAAATGTTCATTGGTGGCGTAGCTCGGAAGCAACGCAATGTCCGGCAAGGCCAGTTTCGCGGCAGCCATCTTCCCCGAGAGCGTCATGGCGTCGTAGGCCAGCCCGTCCGGCGGGTCTTCGGCCAGCCGGGCCAGCAACGCCGGGAATTCCTCCCTTGCGCCTTTGAGAATCCGCTCAAGCAATCCGGCCATCATTCCGGACGCCATTCCGGCGAACATCCCCGCCATCGGTGACGGGGCGCCCTCCGCCGGGGCCCCCTCAGACGGGGCGCCCCGAGCGGGATGCTCGCGTGGGGGCAGGAAGGCCGCCAGGTCCTCGCCACTGGGAAAGAACACGGCACCGGCAGACTCAACGGCCTTCGAGTACTTCGCCGACGTCGCATACGTGACCCGGTGGCCCCGGCGAACCAGCTCTGCGACCACGGGCAACGTCGGGTTCACATGGCCCGCTGCGGGCAGACAGATAAAGGCTACGTGCATGGCGCCACTCCGAATCGGTCACGGAACAGTGGAGGCGTCATTTCGAAAGTTCGGTGCCATGAACGCTGCGTCGGCGCGATTTCAGCCCGGTCTCCAACTTGGTCCGCACCTCGCGCTTCACTCGGGCGGCAAGCTCAGTCTCATGCGTTTCAAGGAAGGTCCGGACCGCGCGCGGATCCCACGGCACCAAGGACCGCAACGCCCAGCTGACTGCCTTGACCACGCTGTCGTCGCGATCATTGATCAAGATGCCGACGACGGCGAGCGTCCGTTGCGTATCGCCGGTTCCCCATCGTGATCTCGTGTTGAGCACGGTAGTGGAGACAAGCGCTATGCGCCGCCACCAATGGTCCGGGTTCCGAGCCCAGCGGTCGACATCGGCGTCCGAGATGAGCCCTTCGCGCCACGCGGATCCCACCAAGACGGTGGCGAAGGCATCGGCCTGGCCCCAAGTAGCGATGCCTTCTCCCAAGTGTTCAAGCCGGGCTGGCGTGAGTTCAGCGAAAGCCGCCCGATGGGCATTGATGAACTCCCAGCCCTCCCAGTCAAAGCCAGCCTGTACAAGCCCTTCGGCGAGACTGAAGACGACGGCGGCGTCCATCGTGGCGATTTCCGCGGAAACCCTGCGTCGGACGGTGCGGAAGCTCGCGGCGTCGTGCTTCTCCAAAGCGCGCAGTTCGTCGAGGACGCGCGCCAACAATTGCCCCGGTTGAGTGTCCCCCGGAGGGACGAGCACCCCGTGCGAAGCCACTTTCGGGCCCCCGATTTCGCAGGCTGAACGCTACTATGCGGGGGCGTCGTCGGTATCCGGCCCTTCGGCAGGTTCCTGGCTATGAAGGCCCGTATCGTGGGACACCCAGCCCTCCGTTTCCCCTTCGGCAGGGGCGTCACTGTGGTGCCGGACGTCGTTGGACTCTGCTGCTTTTTCCATTCCGGATACTTCCTGTCCTTCGTTGGACTGTTCCCGTGAACGCACTCAAGTCTACGCCGGGGAGGGGGTGTGTGGCCTAGGCTAGGCCAAGGAACTACCGCACGAATCCAACGGCCGAATGCAGAGGTGAAGAATGGCGAAGCGACCCAACCCGGCAGTAAAGATTGCGCAGGAAACCGCCCACAATGCCATGTTCGACGCCAGCGGCAAAGCCAAGCCCGGTGTCCACAATGTGCTGCTTCGGGCCGTCGAGGTCCAACGTCCCCTTGTCTTGGCAAACCTGCGCCGCCTGCAGCGCAAACATCCCCAGGCCACGGCGGCGCAGCTGGCCGCCAAACTGGAGCGGGACTACCTCGCCGCAGTCACAGGCGGGGGTGCCGCCGTCGGGGCAACCGCCGTCGTGCCCGGCATCGGCACCGCAGCGTCGCTGGGCCTATCCGCGCTTGCCACCATCGGGTTCCTGGAGGGAACCGCACTTTACGCCGCTTCCCTGGCCGAACTCCACGGCATCCGCCTCACCGATCCGGACCGTGCGCGAACCATGGTCATGGCCATCATGCTCGGCGAGGAAGGCACCGCCCTGCTGGGTGCGCTGAGTGGACAATCGCTTGGCAAAGGCAAAGGAATCACGCAGGCCTGGGGCAAGACCCTCACCAAAAAGCTGCCCGGCGGAGGATTCGGGGTCATTCGCGACGCCATCCAGCGAGCCTTCCTCAAGCGGCTCGTCAAGCGCCAAGGCGCCGCGTTCCTCGGCCGTGCCCTGCCTTTCGGCGTGGGGGCCGTGGTGGGCGGAGTCGGAAACCGAGTTATGGGGCGTGCCGTAGCGGCCTCGGCAAGAGAAGCATTCGGTCCTATGCCGGACACCATCCCGGGCGAGCTGCTCCCAGCCGCCCACCAGAACGCGCTGGAAGGCGGAAATAGTGGATCTCAACGCTGATTCGGGGGAGTCGTTCGGCTCCTGGACCATGGGGAACGACGCTTCAATGTTCCGGATTGTCAGCAGCGCAAACGTCGCATGCGGTTTCCACGCCGGGGATCCGGTGACCATGCTGGACAGCTGCCGTGCCGCCTTCGAGCTCGACGTCCGGGTGGGCGCCCACGTGGGCTACCGGGACCTGCACGGCTTCGGGCGCCGATCGATGGACATGTCCTTCGATGAGCTCTTCGGCGACGTCCTCTACCAGCTCGGTGCCCTGGATGGCATGGCCCATGCGGTGGGCGCCTCCGTGGACTACGTCAAACCCCACGGTGCCCTGTACAACAGGATCGTCCACGACGTGGAGCAGGCCGAAGCCGTGGTGGCAGCCATTCACGCCTACGATCCCGGGCTACCTGTCCTTGGCCTGCCGGGCTCGGCGCTGCTGCGCCTCGCCGAAGAATCCGGACACCCGGTATTCCGGGAGGCTTTCGTGGACCGCGGCTACATGCCGGACGGCACGTTGGTTCCGCGCTCGCAGGAGGGTGCGGTGGTGCACGACGCCGCCGCGGTAGTCGAGCGGGCCGTGCGCTTTGCCGTGCGGGGCGAGGTACTGGCTGTGGACGGCACGGTGGTGCGGGTGAAGCCCGACTCCTTGTGCATCCATGGCGACACCCCGGGTGCTGTCGAGCTGGCTGCGGCGGTGCGCGCTGGCCTTGAGGAAGCTGGTGTGGAGATTGAATCCTTCGCCTGAGGTTCGTGGTTCGGGCGGCGCGGGTTTTCCCGGCGCGGGCGGCCCGGCTCCGCGCGACGCGGGCACCCGGATCCTTTTGCCGTGCGGCGACAGCGCATTCTTGGTTGAACTGCCCGAACTTACCGCCGTCGTCGCGTACTACCGCGGGCTGACCGGGGCCGGCGCTTCGGCGGGTGTTTCAGTGCCCGACGGGATCATCGACGTCGTGCCCGCCGCCCGAACCGTCCTTGTCACCTTCGATCCCGAGACGATCAGTCCCTCCGAGGTCCGCGACTGGCTGGAGTCCGCGGAGCCGGCATTCGACGTTGCCAGTTCGGGCCGCGAAGTGATTATCGAGGTCTCCTACGGTGGCCCCGACCTTGCCGAAACGGCACAGTTCCTCGGCATGAGCGAGACCGAATTGGTCAAGCTTCACACGAGCTCGGAGTGGACTGCCGCGTTTTCCGGCTTTGCGCCCGGCTTCGTGTATCTGGTCACGACCCATGAACGGCTCCGCGTTCCGCGTCGGAACACCCCGCGCACGGCCGTGCCGGCTGGTTCAGTTGGCCTCGCAGGCGAGTTCAGCGGCGTCTACCCGCGATCCTCACCAGGCGGTTGGCAATTGATCGGAACCACGACGGCGGCACTTTGGGACGCGTCAAAAGCCGAGCCCGCGCTGATCCGGCCGGGTGACCTGGTCCGGTTCGTGGAGGCCTGATGGGGATTGTAGTGGTGAACCCCGGCGCACTCACCTTGGTGGAGGATCTTGGCAGGCAGGGCTGGGCTTCCTTGGGGCTCAGTCCTTCCGGCGCCCTGGACCGGCAATCACTTCGCCTTGCCAATTTGCTCGTGGGCAACCCCGCGGGGGTGGCCGGGCTGGAGATATTGCTGGGCGGGCTTCGCCTGCGATTCGTCACGGCGTCGACCGTCGCGGTGGCGGGCGCCGAGGGCATCGTGACACTCAATGGTGCCGAGATTCCGCTCAACCAAGCCGTACGGGTGGCTCCGGGCGCGGTGCTCGACTTCGGTGCTCCGCTGTTCGGACTCCGGTACTACCTGGCGGTGCAGGGCGGCGTCGATGCGCCCAAGCTCCTCGGTTCAAGCAGCACGGACATGCTCTCCGGTGAGGGTCCCGCGCCGTTGACATCGGGTGAACAGCTGGGAATCGGGCGTGTTTCCGCGGGCAACGGCCTGGTTCCCGGAAAAGGCTCGGTTCCGGGAACGGATTCTGTTCCCGGGCATGGGGCCGGATCTGGGGCCGGTGCGGGCATTGGGATCCTCAACAACGCGCATGTCCTCCCAGCTATCCGCCGCGCTCCTGATCCTGGCCGCGCAATCACAGCCCGAGTGGACCGCGGCCCCCGTGCAGACTGGTTCGACGAGGATTCCTGGCGCCGCCTTATCAGCCAGGAATGGACCCTGTCGCCCGATTCCAACAGGATCGGTGCCCGGTTGTTGGGCCGCCCGCTCACCCAGACCCGGCTCGAGGAACTGCCCAGCGAAGGCATGGTGCTCGGCGCGCTGCAGGTGCCGCCGTCGGGCCTTCCCACGGTATTCCTGGCGGATCATCCCGTGACGGGTGGCTACCCCGTCATCGCGGTGGTGCGTCGCACGGACCTGGACTTGTTGGGCCAAGCCCGCCCCGGCCAACGGATCCGTTTCCTCGGCTGAAGTTCCCCTCCACCGGACTGCGTCAGCCGAACAGCAGGTGCGCAACGGTGAAGATCGCGAGCCCGGCCAACGATCCCACCACGGTGCCGTTGATGCGGATGTACTGCAGGTCCTTACCGACCTGGAGCTCGATCTTTTGCGAGGTTTCCTCGGCATCCCAACGCGCCACGGTGTCCGTGATGACCCCCGCGATGTCGGAGCGGTACGTTTTGACGAGGTAGCCGGCAGAGTCTCCGATCCAGGCATTGACCTTGCCCGCCAGCTCGTCATCGCTGACAAGCCGCGAACCGAAGTCCCGGACAGCGCTCTTGAAACGCTGTGTCAGTTCGCTGCCGGGATCGTCGACGGCGGTGAGCAGCGCGTCCTTGATTGTGCCCCACGTGCGGGAGGCGAGTTCGCGGACCTCGGGATCACCGAGGACCTGGGTCTTGATTGCCTCGGCCCGGGCAATCATTGCAGGATCGTGCTGAAGATCCTGGGCAAGATCACCGAGGTATGTATCGATCGATTGGCGCACTTGATGATCGGGATCCTGTTGCACAGCCCGGACGAACTTGGCGATTTCGTTGTAGACCCTGTCGCCCACGATGTCGTCCACGAAGGACGGAACCCAGAGGGGCGAACGGTCGGACACGAGCCGGGTGACCGTGGAGTGGTTCGCTTCCACCCAATCCGCCGCTCGGTCAACCAGCAGATCGACGAGCTTGTGGTGGTGGCCCTCGGCAAAGATCCGCTCGGCCATCCGGCCCACAGGCGGCCCCCACGGCGGAGTGAGCAGGTGCTTGCGGACCATGCCCTCGATCACTGCCTGGACGTCGTCGTCGTTCAGGACCGTGAACGCTCCGCGGATCAGTGCTGAACCTTCCTTTGCAATACGCTCCGGGCCGCCGGGGGATGCGAGCCACGTGCCGGCTTTCCGGGCGATGTCCACGCTCGCGAGCTTCTCCTGGACCACCTGCTCGGACAGGAAGTTGGTCTCCACGAATTCCCCAAGCGAAGCGCCGATCTGGTCCTTGCGCCGCGGAATGATGGCGGTGTGCGGGATCTTCAGGCCCATGGGGTATTTGAACAAGGCAGTGACGGCGAACCAGTCGGCCAGCGCTCCCACCATCCCGCCCTCGGCAGCGGCCCGCACGTATTCCAGCCATGGATACTGTTTCTGCAGGGCGAAAGCGGCGGTGAAAACCACCGCCATGACAATCAGGAGCGCCAGCGCCACCGACTTCATCCGACGCAGGGCAGCGGCCTTTTCGGCGTCACCGTTTCGTTGCCCGACGCCGGCCGCAACCGAGGAGCTGTTCCGGGCACCTGCGTGCCGGGTCGCTTCCGCCGTCGGGTCACTATCGCTGTCCGTCACCGGGATTTGTTCAGAGTTCACCTGCATGTGCCCAGCGTAGCCCCGTCGCTGTCATGGGCGTGGGCTACCGTGTCCCCATGACGAATGACGAGCCCGGTCGCCCAGACCAAAGCACGGAGCAGAACACGCGGCCCATGGTCTACGCCCACCGTGGAGCCAGTGCCGCCTTTGCGGAGCACACGCGTGCCGCATACCTGAAGGCAATCGCCGACGGCGCCGACGGCGTCGAGTGCGATGTCCACCTGACCCGGGACCAGCACGTTGTCCTGCTTCATGACGCAAACTTGGACCGTACCTCGGACGGCACCGGTCCGGTCGCCGAGAAGACGCTCGAGGAGCTGCGGCAGCTGGATTTCTCCTCCTGGAAGGGCGCGCGGATTCCGGACCAGTACGGCGCAAAGTCGGACCAGCTCCTGACCCTCCCGGAGTTGCTGGACATCTTGCGCGGTGCCGGCAGGGCAATCGGCCTAGCCATTGAGCTCAAGCACCCTAGCCCGTACCAGCTCAAGCTTGAAGACCGCGTGCTCGAGCTTCTGGGCAGCGAAGGGTGGAACGCGGAGACGTCCATGCTGGACAACATCCAGGTTTCCTTCATGAGTTTCAGCCCGGATTCCGTCAAGCACCTGCTCCAGTTCGTTCCCGCGGAGCACATTTGCCAACTCGTGGACGACGTCACCGTGGAAGAAATCCGCGATGAACTTGGCCTGGGTGCCATCACCGGGGGAGCCGTAGCCAACGTGATGAAGGCAGCCCAGCAAGAGGGCGAACGGATCCTGGACGACTGCGAGGTTGGACTAGCCGGGCCGGGCATCGACTACGTCCGCAAGCACGCCCGCACCGTCCAGCGCTGGTTGGAATCAGGCCGCCGCTTCCGGGTGTGGACCGTTGACTCGGAGAACGATGTTGCCTTGTGCCAAGGCCTTGGCATCCACGAGATCACCACCAACAAACCGGCGCAGGTCCTCGCCCAGCTTTAGGCTCCCGGGCATCCCAACTAGTCCCCACCGCCACCCTCGCCTCGCAAGTCCCCACCGGCTCCCAGCCTTCGCAAGCTCAGGCCGGGGCCCTCGCCGGTGTGGCCCCACGGCCAGGGAACCCTGGCGGCGTGGGCCACGCAGTTGTTGTCGTTTAGAGGCTCCAAAACGACAACAACTGCGAGTCAGATGACCGTGTTGCTGAGGGTTCCGATGCCGCCCAGCGTGATGTCCACCCGGTCGCCAGGCCGGACAGCAACGAAGGTATTGGGAGCTCCCGTCATGATGATGTCTCCCGGCTCCAGGGTCAGCCACTCGGTGACGTAGACAAGGCAATCCGCGATGGAGGATGGCAGGTTGAAGGAACCGGACCGGGCCTTGACCTGGCCGTTGACTGCTACTTCGGTGCTGACGTTGTCCGGATCCTCGATCTCCGTTTCGATCCACGGTCCCAGCGGCGTGTAGTTGGTGCCGGACTTGCCCTGGAAAAGCTTTTCGTCGACCTGGTTTTGGTCCACATTGGTGACGTCGTTGACCACGGTGTAGCCCAGGACGTGGCTCAAGGCGTTCTCGGCGGTGAGGTTCTCCGCCCGCTTTCCGATGACGGCGGCCAACTCGCCTTCCACGTTCACAGTGCCTGCGTTGCGCACGGCCACGATGTCGTCACCAGGGCCGGCGATGCTGTGGACCGACTTGTGCCAGGCCTGGATAGGCAGCACGTGGTTGTTGTTGCCCAGGTTGTGCCCGATTCCGAGCACCACGGAAGGCCGGACCGGGGCGAGGAATGCGGCGTCGTCTGCGGAACTGGATTCTCCGGTGAAGGAAAGGACCTCGGCAAAGGGGTCCTCGATGTGGTCCCAGCTTCCGCTGCGCAGGACTGCGTGCTTCGGGCCGGAAGGCGTCTGTAGTCGGGCGATGCGCATGGAACTCCTCGTTGAATTTCTTGGGGCAGTGGACGGGGGCGATGGACGGTGCCAGGCACAGTCTCAAGAAGAACATACATCATGCTGAACTAAGTACAGCATTCTGAACAATGAAGAATTGCGTGCGCCCTGCCCGGCTACCCCTCCGGTTACCGCGCCGGGCAGGGCTGTGGTTGCATGAATACATGCCTTTTTCGTGGTCCGCCCGGACAACCCAGACAATCTCCGCGGCGGCCATGAGTGCACTGTTGCTCGTGAGCGCCAGGAAGCACTTCCAGCAACCGACCTTCTTCGCTCCGGTTGTCCCGGACTATCTCTGCCGCGATGACGATGCGGTCGGGTACGCCGAACTCGAAGTCGGCCAGGACAAGGCCAAGCCAAGCGCGCCTCGGAACGGCGCCTTGGCGGTCATGTCCCGGGAGGAATGGATCGCGGTGAGCGGACTCCTTGAGGTGGTTGCCGCCGTCGGGCTCCTCGTTCCCGGCACGCGCAAGGCCGCGGCCCGCGGCACCACGCTGATGTTCACCGCATTCCTGGCTGGCCACGTGGACGCGCTCCGCCGTGCATACTCTCCCGCCGGAAACGCATCCTCGCGGCGGATTCACACCGTGCGCCTGCCCTTGCAGCTTCCCTTGATCCTGTGGGCATGGAGCTTGGCTGGAGCGAAACGGGGCGTATGAAACTCCTCGAATCCCCGGCGGTGAAGGTGGGCGTCTCCATCAGCATCGCAACGGGCCTCTACGGCATCTCGTTCGGGGCATTGGCCTCGGCCTCCGGGTTCAGTTTCTGGCAGACCATGGCGTTCAGCCTGCTCATGTTCAGTGGCGGCTCACAGTTCGCCTTCATCGGCGTTGTGGCCGGCGGCGGTTCCGGCATTGCGGCCATGACGGCGGCCGCGCTGCTGGGCTTGCGCAATGGCATCTACGGGATGCAGATGAACGCGCTGCTGCGCCCCGTCGGGTGGCTCAAGTACCCGCAAGCCCACATCACCATCGACGAATCCACGGCCACTGCCTCGGGACAAAGCGATTCCGACGAACAGCGCCGTGGCTTCTGGACCGCCGGACTCGGCATTTTCGTGCTGTGGAACATCTTCACGGCTGTCGGCGCCTTGGCCGGCGATGCCTTGGGCGACCCCAAACAGTGGGGGCTCGACGGCGCCGCCGTGGCGGCGTTCCTGGGCCTGCTGTGGCCGCGGCTCAAGGGCCGTGAGCCCTGGGCGATTGCGGCAGCAGCTGCCCTGGCGACCATCGTTGCCGTCCCTTTCGTGCCGCCCGGCGTGCCCATCCTCGTGGCCGCCGTCGTGGCTGGCGCCATCGGCTGGTTCAGCCACGGACGCAGCGACGAAGGCATGGAGCCCGACGTCGATCCCTACCCGCACGGTCATTCAAGCGCTGACGCTACTAGCCGCGAAAGGAACGCCGAATGAACCTCTGGCCCTGGATCCTCATCGCCTGCGGACTGGCGTACCTCACGAAACTTTCGGGCTATTTTGTGCCGGCGAAGCTACTGCGGAGTCCCCGGATGATGCGCGTGGCCGGCACCATGACCATCGGCCTGCTGGCGTCCCTGACCGTCGTCAACGCGGTGGCATCCGGACAGTCCCTCGCCTTCGATGCCCGGCTCGGTGCGCTGGCTGCGGGGGCGATCGCGCTGTGGCTCCGTGCCCCGTTCCTTGTGGTGGTGATCGTCGGATCAGCGGCAGCCGCCGGCCTGCGGCTGCTCGGCTGGCGCTGAACCGCGGCGCGCGGTTCGACCCGTCGCCGCGGCGCGCAACGCCGTCGTGCGCTGGTTACTGAAAAGTCATCCCGGGGATGGGGGTCTGCTGTGGCAGCGGACGGGACGGGCGTTCGGTGCGGATGGCATCCTCCAGCAAGGCAACCGGCCGTTCCCAGGCGCGGGAACCCGGCTCCATGGTGTCCACAGCGCCGATCAGCATGGCAACGAGGCGCACCATGTCCTCAATGGAAATGTCCCGACGCAACGAACCCTGGCCCTGACCGCGGGTGAGTAGTTCAGCCATGGAATCGATCAAGCTGCCCGTGATGCCCACCAGGAGTCCGCGGCGGCCGGCGACAGCGCCCAGCAGGTTCGCGTCTTCGCTGGCGACCTGCACTACAGCGTCGATCACGTTGATGAGCCCGACGGCGGCATCCATGCCAGCGAGGGCATTTTCCACGACCGGGTCCACATGAAGCCTGAGTTGCCGCGACAGGGCGGCCAAGACGAGTTGTTCCTTGTCGGCGAAGTTGCGGAACAAGGTAGCGGGGCCAACACCTGCAGTGGCGGCGATCGTCTGCAGGGGTACCTCAGGGCCCAGTTCGCGGAAGCACTGGCGCGCTGCCGTGATGATTTTGTCGACATTACGCGCAGCGTCAGCTCTAAGTGGCTTGCGTTCCAAGGGCCGGTCCATGCTGCTCACAGTAGCAACGGAGGGCCTCCAATCACTTTTGTGACATTCTTGCCCATGAAAGACTGGATTCATGTTGCTTGCCTTCTCAGTTGCCCCGTCCGGCCAGCCCGCTGCTGGCGCCGTATCCGTTGATGGCTCGGTGCACGACGCCGTTGCCGAGGCCGTGAAGATCGTCCGCGAGTCCGGGCTCCCCAACCAGACGGACTCGATGTTCACCACGATCGAGGGGGAGTGGGATGAGGTGTTCGACGTCGTCAAGCGCGCCACGGAGGCCGTGGGCAAGTATGGAAACCGGGTTTCCCTGGTGATCAAGGCGGATATCCGGCCGGGTTACACGGGGGAACTCACGGGCAAGGTCGAGCGGCTCGAAAAGGCGATCGTCCAAGGCGAGTAGCCGGTCCTTCCCTCCGCCCCGTGCCCGGTGCCAGACTGGGGCCATGTTTGAACACAAGGCCCAGCCCGGCTGGGTGGCCGTCGAGGAATACCTGTCCACCGCCGTCGTCCGCCCGAACGCCGCGCTCAAACACGCGGTGCAGTCCGCCCTCGACGCCGGGATGCCGCCCATCGAGGTGGCGCCCAACGCCGGCAAGCTGCTCAAGATGCTGGTGCAGCTGTCCGGGGCGCGGCGCGTGCTGGAAATCGGTACCTTGGCTGGCTTCAGCGCGATCTGGATGGCCCAGGGACTGCCCGACGACGGCCGCCTGGTCACGTGCGAATACCTCCCGAAACACGCTGAAATCGCCCGGGCGAACGTGGACATGGCCGGCATCGGCCACAAAGTAGACATCCGGATCGGCCCGGCGCTGGAGACCCTTGCGGCGCTGGCCGAAGATCCCACGCGGGACGGTCCATTCGACTTTGTCTTCATCGATGCCGACAAGGAGAACGATTCCAACTACCTGGACTGGGCGATCAGGCTCGGGAGGCCGGGCACTGTGATCGTGATGGACAACGTCATCTGGGAGGGAGCAATCCTGGATCCTTCCATGGACGAGGTGAACGCTCCTGGCATCGTGGGGGCGCTTGAGATGATGGGCAAGGATCCGCGCCTCGACGCAACGGCAATCCAAACAGTTGGATCCAAGGGATGGGACGGCTTCGCGATAGCCCGGGTGGTGTGACGCTAGGCTGGGCGGATGGAATTTACCCTCCGCCCGGCAACGGTGGACGACGCTGAACCCCTGACACGCATGCACTTGGCTGCCTGGCGGGAAAGCTACGGGCACCTCTTGCCCGAGGAGTTCTTCGACTTCCGTGAGGCCACCATCAACACGCGGATCGAGAGGCAGCGGGAAGCTTTGGCTGGTTCGTACAAGCCGATGCTCGCCCATGATTCCGACGGCGCCTTGGTGGGCATCGCCTTCGCCCGCGAGGCCCCGGAGGAGGACCGGCCTTGCGAGCTGCAACTGCAGGTGATCTATACCTTGCGTCGCGTGCACGGTTTGGGCGTGGGGCAAGCATTGGTCGACGCCGTGATCGGCAACTCTGCCGCCTTTCTTTGGGTGCTTGAAGACAACCCCCGGGCCCAGGCTTTCTACCGCAAGAACGGCTTCCGGGCCGATGGTACGCGCCAGCTCTTGCCGCCCGAATGGCACGAACTGCCGGAGATCCGGATGGTGCGTGCCGCCGTCGGGGGCTGACCGCCGGATGGTGCGTGCCGCCGTCGGGGGCTGACCGCTAGGCAGCGGCGTCAATTATGGTTGAAGCATGACCGGAAGAGGGCGGCTGTAGTGGCGAAGCGTGGCAAGGGCAGGGGCGCCGGGCAATCCGCCGGGGTCATCGAGGTGCCCGCGGGCACGAAGCCGAACGGTCCCGTGGAGGGCGTTTACTACATCGACACCGGCGACTGCGAACTCGTTGCCGACCCCGACAATTCCAACGGCTGGCTCCTGAAGATCAACGGCGTCATGAGCTCGCACATCGATGTTGCAGAGCCGTTGTTCCTGGACTTCGAGTACATGCGCTGGATTGCGGCGCTGGTTGAATCAAAATGGCCCCCCGAGTCCAGGCCGAAGCTTCGTGCCTTGCATCTTGGCGGCGGAGCATGTTCTCTGGCCCGGTACGTCCATGCCGCCTACCCGGACGCGCGCCAAGTGGTAGTGGAACTGGACGGCAAGCTGGCCGAATACGTGCGCGGCTGGTTCGATCTACCGAAGGCTCCGTTGCTGCGAATCCGGGTGGGCGAAGCGAGGGAAGTCACGGAAAGCCTCACTCCGGACACCCGGGACCTCATCATCCGGGACGTCTTTGCCGGGGCTTTCACTCCGAGGGCGCTCACAACCCGAGAATTCAACGATCACGCGTCGAAAGTGCTGGCCCCGGGCGGGCTCTATGTGGTGAATTCCGGAGACGCGCCGGACCTCAAGAACGCCCGCGAAGACGCCGCGACGATCGCAGACACTTTCGCGCACACCATGATCATCGCCGACCCCGCGATGCTCAAGGGCCGGCGATACGGAAACATGATCATGGCCGGCAGCCACGAGCCGTTCGGCGACGACCCTCAACTGGCCCGGAAGCTCCTCGGCGGGGCGGTTCCCGCGCATATCTGGAACGATGCCATGGTCCGGGCATTCGCCGTCGGCGCCCAGATCCGGCACGACCCGCGTCCAGCCGCCTGACCAGGGCGTATATGTGAGCGAGCGTCTGCCGGGGAGGGCTTGTATGTGAGCGAGCGTGGGCCGGGGAGGGCCTGTATGTGAGCGAGCGTCGGAACCTTAGTGGCGTGCCAGCAGCAGCTCGCGGTGGGCGGCCGTCTCCTCTTGCAGCGCATGCACGACGGCGGCAACGGCGGGGCGGCGCATCGAGTCGGGCCGTAGGACCATCCAATAGGGGAGCAGCTCCGCGAAATCGGCGGGCAGCAGCCGCACCAGGTCCGGGTGCCGGTCCGCCATGAAGCACGGCAGGAAGCCGATACCGGCCCCGGCGCGGGTGGCCTCCACGTGGACGAACACGTTAGTGGAGCTCAATCCGTCGCGCATGGACGGGACCAGCCGGCGAGGGGCGTCGAGATCGTCCACTTGCAGCATGGAGTCCACGAAATAGACCAACTGATGCCGCGTCAGCTCTTCCACGGTGCCCGGTACTCCGTGGAAAGCCAAGTACTCGCGCGAGGCATACATTCCCAGCATGTACTCGCCCAGCCGCACGGCCTCGGCCCGGTGCACCTGGGGTTCGCCCACCACCACCTCCAGATCCAGGCCGGAACGCTGCTGGAGCGCACGGCGGGTCACGGTGATGATCTCCACGGTGAGGCCCGGATGCGATCGCCGCAAGCGCGCCACGGCGGGCGCTGCAATGTATGCGCTGAAACCGTCAGTTGCGGTCATGCGCACGACACCGGCAATGGGGTCCGGCGTGTGGTCTTCCGGTCCCAGCGTGCCCACCGCCGCTTCGATCCGCTCTGCCACGCCCACGGCTTCGGCGCCGAGCTCCGTGACTTCCCAGCCACCTGCCGCCCGCGCGAGGACCCTGCCGCCGAGCGCTTTCTCAAGCGCGGCGATCCTGCGGGAAACGGTGGTGTGGTTCAGCCCCAAGGCTTGGGCCGCCGTCGTGAACTTTCCTGAGCGCGATACCGCGAGGAGGACCAGGAGGTCGTCGGGATTCGGATTCATATCTGCAATTCTGCACACACTTGGTGCCATTTTGGCTATTGATGCACCCGTAATGTGCGGCAATACTCATTGGAGCATTTCGTGTTGTGGATCACAGCACGTGTCAGTGTGGACACTAAGGAGATGGACATGAGCGTAGGACAACGCTCCGCAGCAGGCGCCGCCACCGGAAAAGGCGCAGGCCTCAAGAAGATCGTTGCCGCCTCGATGGTGGGCACCGTGGTGGAATGGTACGAATTCTTCCTCTACGCCACCGCCGCAACGCTGGTTTTCGGCAAGTACTTCTTCCCTCCCACGGGCAACGACCTTGATGGCATCATCCAGGCGTTCCTGACGTACGCGGTGGGCTTCGTGGCCCGGCCCCTGGGCGGGATCGTCTTCGGCCAGATCGGCGACAAGCTCGGCCGCAAACCCACCCTGCAGCTCACCATCGTGATTGTCGGCGTGTCCACCTTCCTCATGGGCTGCCTCCCCGGCTTCGCGGACCTCGGTTACTGGGCGCCGGCCATGCTCGTGGCGCTCCGCTTCATCCAGGGCTTCGCGCTGGGCGGCGAATGGGGCGGCGCGGTGCTGCTGGTGGCGGAACACAGCCCCAAGGAGTCCCGCGGATTCTGGTCAAGCTGGCCGCAGGCCGCCGTTCCTGTCGGCAACCTCCTCGCCACGCTGGTCCTGTTCATCATGTCCACCACCCTCAGCAGCGCGGCCTTCCTCGGCTGGGGATGGCGTGTGGCCTTCTGGCTCTCTGCCGTGATCGTCTTCGTGGGCTACTACATCCGCACCCACGTGACCGAGGCCCCGATCTTCCTTGAGGCGAAGGCCCAGGTGGAGAAGGAACAAGCCATCAGCTACGGCGTCGGCGAAGTCATCCGCAAGTACCCCAAGGGCATCTTGCAGGCCATGGGACTGAGGCTCGCCGAGAACATCATGTACTACCTTGTGGTGAGCTTCTCCATCGTGTACCTCAAGAGCGTGGACAAGTACGACACCTCGTCCTTGCTGCTCGCCCTGCTGATCGCACACGTTGTCCACTTCGTCGTCATCCCGCAGATCGGCCGGCTGGCAGACACTTGGGGGCGCAAGCCGGTTTACCTGATCGGTGCCATAAGCGGTGCCACCTGGCCGTTCTTCGCCTTCCCCATGTTCGACACCAGGAATCCCGTGGTGATCGTTGCCGCCGTGACCATCGGCCTCTGCCTGCACGCCTTCATGTACGCAGGGCAGCCGGCCATCATGACCGAGCTCTTCCCCACCCGGATGCGCTACTCGGGCGTCTCCCTTGGCTCGCAGGTCACCTCGATCTTCGCCGGTTCGCTGGCCCCGCTCCTGGCGACCCAATGGCTCAAGGACACCGGATCCTGGATGCCCACGGCAATCTACCTGGTGATCTCCTGCGCGATTACCGCCGTCGTCGTCTTGACGCTCAAGGAGACCCGCGGGGTGGCGCTGGAAGACGTTGACAACGCCGACGCCGTTCGCCACGGCCTCCCCATGGGTGCCCGCGCATGAGCCTGGAGGGCCGCAAGGCCCTGGTCACCGGCGGGGCGGGCGGCATCGGGGCGGCATGTGCCACGGCCCTCGCCGCGCGGGGCGCGAAGGTTGTAGTGGCCGACGTCGATGCCGCCGGAGCCGCGGAGCTCGCCGACAAGCTGGGCGGTACCGCCTGGGCCGTCGACTTGCTCGACACCGAGGCGCTCGCCGGACTCAGCCTGGATTGCGACATCCTCATCAACAATGCCGGCATCCAGAAGGTCGCTCCCATCGAGGAGTTCGAGCCGGCAGACTTCCGCCGCATCCTGGCCCTCATGCTCGAGGCCCCTTTCCTGCTCATCCGGGCCGCACTCCCGCACATGTACGCCAACGGATTCGGCCGGATCATCAACATTTCTTCGGTCCACGGGCTGCGGGCGTCGGAGTTCAAGAGCGCGTATGTCTCGGCCAAGCACGGGCTAGAGGGGCTCAGCAAGGTGACGGCCCTCGAGGGCGGCCAGCGCGGGGTCACGTCCAACTGCATCAATCCGGGGTACGTGCGTACGCCCCTCGTTCAGAAGCAGATCGCGGACCAGGCTCTGCTGCACGGCATCCCTGAATCCGAGGTCCTGGCGAAGGTCATGCTGACGGAGTCCGCGGTGAAGCGCCTCGTGGAGCCCGAGGAAGTCGCGTCGCTGGCAGCGTGGATAGCGTCCGACGACGCCGGCATGGTCACCGGCGCCAGCTACACGATGGACGGGGGCTGGTCCGCCCGCTAACTAACCCCCTCGATGTCGTAGGCTGGTGCGCACGAGGGGAGCGAATATGGGTCTCGATCCGGTCAGCTTGAAGATAGCTCTGGGCATTGTCGCGTCTACGCTCTGCCTGCTGTTTTTCGGATCGTTCCGCCGGACCCGCTCCGCGTACAGCGGCTGGTGGTGCCTCGCCCTCGTTTTCTTGCTCTCGGGCAACATGGCGTACCTGCTCACCGGGACATCCCAGCAAATCTGGGCGGGTCCCCTCGGCAACGCTTTGCTGGTGGCAGGGGCATTCAGCGTGTGGGCGGGCTCGCGTTCCCTGCGCTTGCTTCCGACGCCGCGATGGCAGCTCCTCACCGGGCCCGCTGCCACCGCTGTGGCCGCCTCGCTGGAGAATCCAGCCACCAACGCTTGGTCCGGTGGCCTGGTGTATTTGGCCATGATGTCCTTGGGCATGGGTCTGGCAACAGTGGAACTCTGGCGGTTGAAGCCCAGCGTTTCACACGCCCACCGCTCCTTGGCGCTCGCCGCAGGGGTACTGGCGTCCTTCTTCCTCTGCCGGGGGATCGCCTACGTTCTGGAAGGACCCGACGGCCCGGATTTCGGCACCTATCTCAGCTCCGCAACCACCAGCGTGGTCACTATCGTGCTTCTGGTCACCGTGTCCTTCAGCATGACTGCGCTGAGCAACGAGCAGCTCATCAACGGGCTCAACGAACGCGCCACCCGGGACGGCCTGACGGGGCTCCTCAACCGCACCGCCTTCATGGAGCTGGCAACCCAGGAAATCAGCAGGCTGCACTCTGCGGGGTCGATCTCCACCTTGATCCTCGCCGACCTTGACCATTTCAAGGCCCTCAACGACAGCCATGGCCACGCGGCGGGCGACACCGCCATCCAGGCCTTCGCCGCCGCGTGCCAGGCTTCAGTCCGCCACACAGACCTTGTCGGGAGGTATGGCGGAGAGGAATTCACCATCCTGCTTCCAGGGGCCGACCTGGAGAGCTCAGAAATCATTGCCAACGAAATCAGCCGCCGTTTGGCCTCGGCAGAACCACCGGACGGCGTCACCTTCCCCACGGTGAGTTATGGGATCGCCCCGAGCACCCTCGCCAACGCTGAGGTGGCCCCCATGATCGCGGCCGCCGACAAAGCCCTCTACCAGGCCAAGTCCCTTGGACGGAACCGCGCGGTCTGCGCAACTTCCTGACCGCCGTCGCGCGCTGACTCGCGCAGCGCTGAGCCGATCCTGCACCCCTGGGATAAGCCCTTAAAACAATCTGCTTAAACGCTTGATCAAAAGTGTGACCTCGGTTACGCTTGCAGTGATCAAACGCTTTAGCAGAAATGGACATCAACGCCGATGACTTACTCAGTCTTCTTCCAACCCACCGATGGATGGGTCGGAGAC
This sequence comes from Arthrobacter sp. NPDC058127, assembly GCF_042884555.1. Lineage (NCBI taxonomy): Bacteria > Bacillati > Actinomycetota > Actinomycetes > Micrococcales > Micrococcaceae > Arthrobacter > Arthrobacter sp. NPDC058127. The sequence continues at coordinate 97,116 of NZ_JBHVTT010000019.1, forward strand.
GTGATCCCGTTCCAGAAAGACGGGGAGTTTTGGCTTTTCTATCTGCACGAGGTGCGGAAGGACCCGAAGCCGGGAACATCCTGGAACCTCGTGACCACCAAGGACCTCACGCGGTTCGAGGACCATGGAGTGTCGCTGCATCATGGCAGGGAGGTCGAGGCAGACTTCAATGCCTACACCGGCAGTGTGGTGTGCGACGAGTCCGGAATTCACCACCTGTTCTATACGGGACAGAATCCCCGGCACCTCGGCTCCGACGGGGCCCCGCTGCAACTCGTCATGCACGCCACGAGCACGGACGGAATGCTGACGTGGGTCAAGCATCCGGAACTGACCTTCGGCGCCCCGGTCGGCTACGAATCCGGCGACTGGCGCGATCCGTTCGTCTTCAAGGACGAGGCAAGCGGTTTGTGGCGGATGCTGCTGGCCGCACGGCACGCGGACGGTCCGGACCGCCGTCGCGGAGTGATCGCCCAATGCGTGTCCGCGGACTTGATGAGCTGGGAGCACACTGAGCCGTTCTGGGATCCGCGCCGCTACATCACGCACGAATGCCCCGACGTTTTCGCTTGGGGCGACTGGTGGTACCTGGTCTATTCGGAATTCTCCGAGTCGTTCACCACCCGCTACCGCATGGCGAAGAGTCCCGACGGGCCCTGGATCGTGCCGGCGCGGGACACCGTTGACGGCCGCGCCTTCTATGCCTCGAAGACGGCCGAGCGGGATGGCCGCCGGTTCTTCTTCGGCTGGATCGCCAGCAAAGCGGAAAACCACGACGACGGCGCCTGGCAGTGGGCGGGAACGATGTCCGTCCTCGAGGCCCGGCAGAACGACGACGGCACCCTCGCCTTTTCCCTCGCCGACGAACTTGTCGACAGCTTCTGGGACGACATCCCGGTAAGCCTCGGCAGCGATCTTCCTGCGGCGCTGCATTCTCCCGACGGGTACACGGCGATTGTGTCCGACGAGGTCCTCCCGCAGCAGTTCTACGCCCGGGCGGTGCTGCAGATAGAACCCGATACCACCGAATGCGGCTTGCTGCTCCGCTCAAGCGCGGACGGGGATGAGTCCTACATCATCCGCCTGGAACCGAAGCGCGGACGCATGGTGTTTGACCGATGGCCCCGCGAAATAACCGGCGACGCACAATGGCACGTCTCGGGGGATGTCCCCTTCGAGATCGAGCTGGAACGCCCCTGCGAGCTCGTCCCCGGAGAGCACATCCTCGAACTTGTCGTTGACGGGGACCTTTGCGTCGCCGTCGTCGACCGGCAGGTCGCCCTAAGCGCCCGGATCTACGGGCTACCGGACGGCCGGATCGGCGTTTTCGCCGGTGAAGGCACCACCACTCTCACTGAACTTGAGATACGTAAGCGCACAGACAACTAAATACCCAGCGCCAGGCCTCCGTTCAAATCAAAGGAGATTGTCCCCCCATGAAGAAACTCATGCGAACGGCCGCTGTAGCAGCGGCCGCAGCCCTCGCCCTCTCCGCCTGCGGCGGTGGAGGTGCCGGCAGCGCCTCCAACGTCAACCCAACTGGAGACATCAAACCACGGCAAATCTCGTGGCTTCTGTCCCGGCCGGCTGACGGGGCGGTCATCAACATCATGAAAAAGATCGCTGATGAATACGCCCAGAACCATCCCGGCTTTTCCCTCAACCTGATCACGACCCCCGACCGGCCCTCGTACATCCAGAAGTACGAAACCCTCGCCGCCGCGAACAAGCTTCCCGAGCTGTTCGACACGGACGCGACCCCCTTCGCCCAGCAACTCGCCAAGCAAGGCAAGATGGTCGATGCCGAGAAGCTGCTCAAGGACCTCGGTGTCTACGACACGTACCGGACGAACGCACTGAATTACCAACGCTTCGACGACGGATCCCTCTACATGATCCCGTTCCAGTTCGAGCTCGAGTACTTTTGGTACAACAAGGCTCTCTTCCAGCAGGCTGGAGTATCAGTGCCGAAGTCACTCGACGACATCCCCGCGATGTGCACCGCCCTGCGCAAGGCCGGGATCACGCCCCTCGCCCTTGACGGCCAGGACCAGTGGCCGCTTGAGCGCTATGTCTCCTACCAGCCCTTCCGCGACGCCGGACCCGACTTCGTGCAGAAGCTCAAGAAGGGTGACGCGAAGTTCAGCGACGCCACCGGCCAGAAGACAGTCAACTGGATAAGCCAGCTCGGAGGAGCCGGTTGCTTCCAGGACGGCTTCTCGTCCCAGGGTTACTCCGACGCCCAGAACCTGTTCACCTCCGGCAAGGCCGCCATGTACAACATCGGCACCTGGGAACTGTCCAGCCTCGCGACCGACAAGCTGAACCCAACGGTGCGTAACGACGTCGACTACTTCACGCTTCCGGCCACGCCGAGCTCCGCAACGGCCGCAAATGAGTACGTGGCAACCTCCGGGATCGGCATGGCGGTCAACTCGAAGACCTTCGACCCGCTCGTGAGCGACTTCCTGAAGTTCGCACTTGCCAAGTACCCCTCGGAATATGCGGCCACGGGCGCCCTCTCGCCGACCACGAATGTCCAGACGACGATTCCTGCCAACGCCACGCCGCTGTACAAGAAGGCAATCGACCAGGCGAAGGATCTCGGATCGAAGCTCGCGATGCCTTGGGACACGCAGCTTGATCCGACCACCAACAGCAGGCTGCAGCAAGAGCTCGTGCTCTTGGCCCAGGGCAACGTCAAGCCGGCCGAGTTCACCAGCACGATGGATAGCACCATCGCACAGAACGCTCCTAAGTTCTTCAAATAACACGCAGCGGTGGGGGGCTCAGGCCCCCCACCCGAAAGGCCCTCCCATGCTTCCCAATCGATCACGACTCTCAGTCCTGGTCTTCCTGCTCCCGCCGCTGCTTCTCTACGGCGTCGCCGTGCTGTTTCCGATCCTGCAGTCGCTGTTCCTCAGCTTCTTCTCCTGGAACGGCATCAGTGACATGGAGTTCGTGGGCTTCGCGAACTACGTGCACATGCTCACTGGTGACGGCGTTTTCTGGCGTTCCTTCTTCAACGCCCTCGGCTACCTCGCCATCTGCCTCGTCCTCCAGTTGGGCGGCGCGTTGTTCGTCGCCAGCCTCCTGACCTCGCTGCGAAGGGGCCGCGAACTCGTCAAAACCCTGTATCTCCTGCCTGCGGTGATCTCGACGGTAGCCATCGCCTTCCTCTTCGTACGCATCTATTCGATCGACCCGGTGGGGCTTCTCAACCAGGTCCTCGGCTGGATCGGTCTCGGCGCCCTCGAACGTCCCTGGCTTTCCGACGTCAATACTGTCCTCGCGGCGGTTTCAGCACCCGAAGGCTGGCGGTTCACGGGACTCTACATGCTCATCATCTATGCGGCGCTGCTCGCCGTCCCGCAGGAACTTGAAGAGGCGGCACGCCTGGACGGCGCCAATCGATGGCAGCTGTTCACCAAAATCAGGTTCCCGCACATCCGGCCCGTGTGGATCACCACCACCATCATGGCCACGACCTACGGCCTGCGCGGATTCGATATCCCTTACCTCATGACCAACGGCGGTCCCGGCCAGTCCTCGGAGCTCCTGACGACGTACATGTACAAAACCGCGTTCACCAGCACCGACTTCGGCTACGCCAGCACCATCTCGGTGTTCATCGTGGTGGAGTGCCTCGTCGCCGTCGGGTTCATCTTGCTCATGCTCAAACGAAAGGCTGACGCATGACCGCGCAAACAGCCCCCGTTACCCGGCCGATCCCCGCCCCGCCAAGCACGCCGGCGCCCCAACGTCGGCGGCGTAAGCCAAACGTCTTCCGAAGCTTGTCGAGGGCGCTGATCGTCCTCATCGTCGTGGTGCAGGTCTATCCCCTCGCCTGGCTGTTCCTCACGAGCCTGCGCAACGAGCACGACTTCGCCACCGGTGATCCCTTCGCGCTGCCGAGCTCCATAAGCTTCGACAACTACGTTCGTGCGTTCCAGACAGGCAACCTCGGCCAGAACATCCTGAACAGTTTCATCGTCACGATGGGTGCCAACCTCCTGATCGTCCTGCTGGGGATGATGGCGGCCTATGCGTTGCAGGTCCTCGGATTCCGCTTCAGCAAATTCGTCCGTGGCCTCTTCCTGATCGGCATCATCGTGCCGGTGCAGATCGCGCTTGTGCCGCTGTTCATCGACTATTCGTCCGTGAACCTGCTGGACACCTACCAATCGATGATCATTCCCTTGGCGGGGTTCGCCCTTCCCATGTCGATCTACCTCTTCTCATCGTTCTTTGAATACATTCCCCGGGAGACTTATGAGGCAGCCTCGTTGGACGGCGCCGGCCCGTACCGGATCTTCGGGCTGATCACCCTTCCGCTCTCGACCAACACGGTAGTGACGGTGGTCCTGGTGAACAGCATCTTCATCTGGAATGACTTCATCTTCGCGAACACGTTCGTGCTTTCCGAAGGGCTCAAGACGATCCCGCTGGGGCTGCAGAACTACATCGGAGCAATGGGCAAGGTCGACTGGACCGCGACATTCGCCGCCGTCTGCATCACCATCACGCCTTTGCTGCTCGTGTTCCTCGTCCTCAACAAGGCGATGATCCAGGGCCTCGAGAGCGGGGCGACGAAGGGGTGAGAAAGCGGCCACTGGATAGACTGTGAGAGGAGGGCCAATGACGTCTGAAAAAAGCTTGAAAGAACCCGAGGTGAACCCCTCGCATCCACCGACGACTCCGAGGACGAGTCATCCGGTGACGATGCGGGAGGTAGCGGAAGGGGCTGGAGTCTCCGTTGCCACGGTTTCCCTCGTGATCAACAACAAGAAAGACGCCAGGATCGGCGCCGCGACCCGCAAACGCGTCTTGGAAACCATCCGTGAACTGGGATACCGCCCAAACGCCCTCGCGAAGAACCTCGTGAGCGGCAGTTCACGGTTCATTGGCCTCGTCGCTGACGCGATCGCCACGACTCCCTTCGCAGGGCAAATCATCCATGGCGCCCAGGACGAAGCTTGGAAGCACGGATTCGTTCTGTTGGTCGCCAATACCGAGGGCGACGAGCCCGTGGAAAAAGACGCCATCTCGATGATGCTCGAGCACAAGGTTCGCGGCATCCTTTACTCCACCTGGTTCCACCGCCCAACCGAGATCCCCGCTGCGTTGCAAGAGACCGACTTCGTGCTGGTGAACTGCTTCTCCCCGGACTCCGACGCCTTGGCGGTGGTCCCGGATGAAGTCCATGGCGGACGGGAAGCCACGGAAATCCTCGTGCGCAAGGGGCACCGACGGATCGCCTTCATCAACGCGACGATTCCTGCCCCTGCGAAGGACGGACGCCTCCAGGGCTACCGGGAAGCGCTCGAGTCTGCAGGAATCGCTTTCGATCCACACCTCGTGTTCGACGCGTATCCTGACCAGGAAGGCGGCTACGGAGCAGTCGAGGAACTGCTCAAGCGGGACGTCACGGCAGTCTTCTGCTACAACGACCGTATGGCCATGGGTCTCTACGACGGGCTGAAGCAGCGAGGGTTGTCCATTCCCGAAGACATGGCCGTCGTCGGGTTCGACAACCAGGAAGTCATTGCCGCACACATGCGGCCACCACTATCCACGGTTGCGCTGCCGCACTACGAGCTCGGCGCCGCGGGCGTGCGCCTGCTCCTCGGCGTCGACGAAGCGGCGGGCAGCCCGGTGGTAAAGCTTGAATGCCCTCCGGTGGAGCGCGAATCCGTTGGACCGAATACCCTTACTGCTCCTCGTTTACCGTAGGCCCGGCCTCGTCCACGGCGGAATGCTCGATGTAGGATTCCACGGCCGATTCCGGAACACGGTAGGACCGCCCGAACCGCACGGCGTGGATTGCGTGCGAGTTCACGAGGCGGTAGACGGTCATCCTGGACACCCGCAGTGCCTGGGCAACCTCGGCGATTGTCATGAACCGGTTGGCTGGAATGTCTGCTGCAGCCATGTTCACCACGGCCTCCTCAACTGGCGGTAGTCGTAGTAGACCACCGTGCCACCCGTTGGCACGACGGTTCGCAAGCCAATCGTTGAGCCTTTGATGACGGCCACCACGCCTTCCTGGGACCCGTTGAAGGGATCGTCTCCAGCCAAGTAGTCGCCCACCTTGAACGGGGACGTAGTCGTTTTGGCCTGCTTGGCTGCCCGGGAAAATATCCGGCGTAGTGTTCTGGCCGGCGCGAAGACCCGGCGCACCCGCATCTGAACGATGTACCTCGATGTGGGATCAAACATCAGAACCACTTCCTTGCAGTTGCTGGTGCCAAGGGTAGTCGCGGGCCACACGAGACACATGAGTGACTTGCACCCGTTATGCCACATGGGCCACTCACGTCACTTGGCGCACTACTCGGATCACGTCCCAAGGCAAGCAAGTGGTCGCCCGAGTAGTCAGGGCAAAAGACGGGTAGGGGCCACGCGCGCCAGCCCGGTTGAACAGTCCCTACGCTCAAAGCAAATGTTCCGTCAGGTCTGGGAGGGGGAACAATGAGGCGAGCTGCAAAAGCAGGAATCGTGGTTGCGGGCGTGGTGGCGGTCGGGCTGGCAGGTGCGATCACCCTCAACGCCACGCAGACATCATCAAACTCAATTGCCGGCGCCGCGCCGTCGACTACCATCAGCGCGGCGGCCTCTGCGCCTGGTAAAACCAAGATGCCGACCGCGACGCCGAAAGCCACGGCGTCAGCGACAGCCGCTCACGCCTCGGCCGGGGCAACATCACCCAGCGCTGCGCCTTCAAGCCAGGCCCCGGTCTCCGCCCCGGCGAGCAGTGCCAAGCCCGATAACCCGGTCGCACCGGCACCGGCTCCCGCCGCTCCTGCTCCTGCCCCTGCGGCCCCTGCTCCGGCCCCTGTGGCACCGGGCCTTGACACGGCCGGGATCCAACGCATCAAGGACAGCTGCACCGCCCGGCTTCAAAGCGACGCTGCCAACTCCGGAATAGTGACCGGAACAGTGGTTCCGCGGCCATTCACGGTTGTCTCGATTGCCTTCTCCGGGAACCCGGTGGAGTCAACCGCGGCCTCCGGTTTGGCGTCATACGACATCCTCATGAAGATCACCACCAAACTTGTTGATGGTCCTGCCCAGGACAGCGTGCGGGTTTGCCGGGTCTACGACTCGGATTCGCACGTGGATTGGCTTCCGGCCGGCTGATTCGGCGATTGCTCCCGGGCTCCCAGCCCGCTAGGACTTGGCGCCTGTGAGCGCCAGGGTTCCGCCCAGCCCGATCATCATGACCCCGCCCGTTGCTCCCAAGGTGGAGATCCGGCGCGGGGAGCGGGCAAACCAATGGCGTGCCGTTCCCGCGGCAAGGGCCCAGATGCTGTCGGATATCAGCGCGATCACCAGGAAAACGGCCCCCAGCTCGGCGAGCTGAAGGGGAATGCTGCCGCTCGAATATCCGACGAATTGGGGCAGCACGGCCACGAAGAACACGATCGACTTCGGGTTGCTCGCACCGACGATAAAGCCCTCGCGGATCAGCCGCCACATGGACCGCGACGGAGCCGGCCCGGCCGCCGTCGAACGCCCGCCACGGTGACGGATCGCCTGCACCCCGAGGTAGACCAAATACGCTGCGCCGGCGAACTTGATGATGGTGAACAGCACGATCGACTGCGCCAGGACCGCACCGAGCCCCAGAGCCACAGCGATGATCTGCGGAACCATGCCAAGGGCGTTCCCGAGCACGCTGAGGAGCCCGCCTTTGCGGCCGAGGGCGAGGGAACGCCCGATCACAAAAAGAACGCTTGGACCGGGGACTGCGATGAGGACCAGTGCGGCCAGCGCGAACGCCAGGAGGTTGGTGAACGGAACCATTCCTGATGATAGCGCTTGCCTGCGGTGACGGTCGATGGTTAGTGGCGGGCCGCCGTCGTCGTCCTCGTCAGGGACGCTCGGCGTACTGGGCGACCACGGGAATAGAGGACGTCTCGTCGACCAGGTCGGCGCGCACCCGGCCGCCCCCGCGAACCCACAGCTTGTAGGCCAGTACCAGCAGCCCGAGCCACACCGCGCCTACATACAAGGCCACGCGGGTGTCCTCGAAGACGCCAAGGATGACGATCACCAGGGCCATGAACGCGATGGTCAACACGGACGCCGCGGGCCACCACGGCGACGCGAATTCCGACGCCGGGAGTCCCTTGCGCTTGATCTCCCGCTTCATGGCGACATGCGAGGCGAGGATCATGACCCACACCCACACCGTCGCGAAAGTGGCGATCGAAGCGATCACCAGGAACACGTCCTCGGGGATTACCGCGTTGAGCACCACGCCCACCAGCAGGATTCCGCCCATGAGGACCACGGTCATCCACGGAACGCCGTGCCTTGAGATCTTGCCGAAACTCTTCGGGGCATGTCCTTGCTGGGAGAGCCCGAAGAGGATGCGTCCGGCGCCGAAGATGTCGCTATTGATGGCTGACAGTGCCGAGGTGATGACCACGGCATTGAGGATGTGGGGCGCGGCGGGGATGCCGAGGCCGCTGAAGATCTGCACAAACGGGCTGCCGTTGTTCCCGATTTCGTTCCAGGGGAACAGGCTCATGAGCACACCGAGGGTCAGGACGTAGAACAGCAGTACGCGCACCGGGACGGTATTGACGGCCTGCGGAATGACCTTCTTGGGGTCGGCGGCTTCGCCTGCCGTGATGCCGATCGTTTCGATCCCGCCGAAGGCGAACATCACGACGGCGAACGAGGCCAGGAGTCCGCCGAAACCGTTCGGGAACATGCCGCCGTGGTCAACGAGGTTCCCCAGCCCCGGTGCCGCGCCGCCGTTGCCGGAGTGGAAGCCGAACACGATGATCGCAGCGCCGCCCGCAATCATGGCGATGATGGCCACCACCTTGATGAGCGAGAACCAAAACTCGAGTTCCCCGAAGACCTTGACGCTCAGGAGGTTCATGGCGCCAAGGAGGAGGATGATCGCGAGGACCCAGATCCATCGGTCCACCTGCGGGAACCAGAAGCCCATGTAGATACTGAATGCCGTCACGTCCGCGATCGCCACGATGGCCATTTCAAAGACATAGGTCCACCCGGTGATGAATCCTGCCAGCGGTCCGAGGTAGCGGCTGGCGTACTGGCCGAACGAGCCGGAGACGGGGTGGCGGACGGCCATCTCGCCGAGGGCCCGCATCACCATGAAGACGGCGGCGCCACCGATCATATATGCGAAGAGAACCGACGGGCCGGCCTTTTGGATCGCAGACGCAGAACCGTAGAAGAGACCTGTTCCGATGGCCGAACCGAGGGCCATGAAGCGGATGTGGCGGACATTGAGGCCACGGCTGAGAACGGTGGTTACCGCGCCTTCGACGCCTTCGACGACTTTGGCGGCCGGCGTCCTGACGGCTGTTGGGGCTTGCTGCATGCGAATACCTTCTCGTCATTGGGAGGGGGACTGTTAACCAGCAGACCATTTCGGAGCGTCCTGTGATGGGTCTCACGGCGCATCGTTGTCTCGGTTCTCAGACGCTGCGCCGCGGAGCGATTGCCTCGTGGGCAAATGTCTGGTATTCCAGACACCTTAATGTTCTGATTGGCTTTTAGATCCGCTCCATGGGGCGCACGCTTAAGTACGGGATCCCGGACACCCACCTTGCCGTCTTTGTGGCGGAGGGGCAGGCCGGGCATTACCGTGCACTCGAAGAGGAGCCATGACCATACAGCCGTCCACCCAAGGCCGGGCCGCTTCCAAAGTCCCGGCCGCCGAGAACACCCTGCGTATCCTGAAGTTGCTCGCTTCCCGGCGTGGCCCGATGGCCGCGTCAAACATCGCCACGGCGCTTGGCCTTCCCCGGTCCAGTGTCTACCACCTGCTTGGCGTCATGGAGGCCAACGGTTTCGTCCTCCACCTTCATGAGGAGCAGCGCTACGGGCTGGGTATCAGCGCCTTTGAACTCAGTTCGGCGTACTCGCGGCAAGAGCCTTTGTCGCGGCTCGGCCGCCCCATGCTTGCCGCCCTGGTGGATGCGATCGGCGAGAGCGCCCACTTGGCCGTCCTGCACGGCCGCGATGTGCTCTACATCGTGGAGGAGCGGGCCAAGAACCGCCCGTCCCTCGTGACCGACGTCGGGGTCCGGCTTCCCAGCCACCTCACGGCCAGCGGGCGCGCGATCCTGGCCGCACTGCCGAAATCGCAGGTCAGGGCCCTGTACCCGAATGCTGCCGCCTTTACTGCCCGGCACGAGATGGAATCGCCCATCATGAAGTACTCGGCCTTGTCCTCGCATTTGGACCAGGTCAGGCAGCGCGGCTACGCCACCGAACACGGCGAAGTCACGCCCGGCTTCGGTTCGGTGGCCGCCGCCGTCACCGACCATTTGGGATGGCCGACGGCGGCAGTCGCCGTGACATTCCTCGAGGACCGGGTGCCGGTTGAGGAATGGCCCGCACTGGCCGCCCGCATCCAGAAAACAGCGGACGAACTCTCGATCCGCATCCACGGGCGTCCCTCCTAACCCTCCCCACCCAACTAGTCCCCACCGCCTCCCTAACCTCGCTTCGCTCGGCAAGGGAACCCTGGCGGCGTGGGCCCCGCAGTAGTTGTCGTTTTGGGCCCTCATAACGACATCAAATGCTAGCCAGTTGAGTCTGGTATTCCGGACAGCACCCTCCATAAAGCCATTCCAAGACCCTTGCGGAGGGGCTCTACTGGATACAGAAGGAACTTCCACCTAGCAACCTCCAGAGACGAAGGAGTCATCATGGCACCCGCCGATTTCACTACCGGAGCTCGTCCGGTCAAGGCCGCGCGCGGCACCGAGCTGACGGCCAAGAGCTGGCAGACCGAAGCGCCGTTGCGCATGTTGATGAACAACCTGGACCCGGAGGTAGCCGAGCGCCCGGA